>NZ_JBHWGD010000016.1:8476-81800 GCF_042733235.1 Kitasatospora sp. NPDC059722 | reverse complement strand
CGGGGGGGGGGGGGGGGGGGGTGCCCCCGCCCCCCCCCCCCGGGCGGGGGGGGGGGGCCGCGGGGCGCCCCCCCCCCCGCCCCCCCCGCGGCCGCCCCCCCCCCCCCCCCCGACGTGCTGCTGCTGGACGTCCGCATGCCGGTGATGGACGGGCTGGAGGCGGCCCGGCGGGTGTGCGCGGAGTTCCCGGCCACCAAGGTGATCATGCTGACCACCTTCGACATCGACGACTACGTCTTCGACGCGCTGTACGCGGGCGCGAGCGGCTTCCTGCTGAAGGACGTCCGCCGGGACGACCTGGCGCACGGCGTGCGGATGGTCGCCTCGGGGGAGGCGCTGCTCGCGCCCTCGGTGACGAAGCGGCTGATCGGCGAGTTCGCGGCACGCCGCCCGGGGACGGCGGAGCGGGCCGTTCGTCCGCCGTCCAAGCTGCTGGAGCAGCTGACCCTGCGCGAGCAGGAGACGCTGCGGCTGCTGGCGCGCGGGCTGTCCAACGCGGAGATCGCGGCGGAGCTGGTGGTCAGCGAGCACACCGTGAAGACGCACGTCAGCAACGTGCTGAGCAAGCTGGGGCTGCGCGACCGGGTGCACGCGGTGGTGTTCGCGTACGAGTCCGGCGCGGTGGTGGCCGGGGAGGACTAGGCCTGTCCCGGGCCCTCCCCCGCGCGGGGGAGGCGGGCAGTTCGCCGGTGCGGGCGATCCGCGACGAGGGCCCCGGCCGACAGGATCTGTGGTGTCGGAGAACGGATCACGGACACCACGGGAGAACGCAGATGAACGCCGCTCGGACCACCAGTACCCGCAGCACCCGCCTCACCGCCTACGCCGTCGTCGGGGCCCCGGCCCTGATGGCGCTGTACGGCGGCATCCGCCTCGTCCCCGGCTCCCGCGAGCCGGGCCTCGGCTGGACGACCGGACACGCTCTCATGTTCGCCGGGCTGCTGCTGTTCGCGCCGGTCTTCCTGGGGCTGCGCCGGCTGATAGCCCCGCGCGGCACGCCGGCCGGGCGGCTCGCGGCGGGCACCGTGCTGGGGGTGGCGCTCACGGGGCTGGTGGCCTCGGTGGTCCAGATCGGGATCGACCTGTACGTCGGCCTGGCATCGGCGACCAAGGACGAGCAGTCGCGGATGTTCGAGCGGATCCAGGCCGTCCCCGGCGTGCTCGAGGCCGTGTACAAGGTCGGCCCGCTGCTGTTCTACGTCGGCCTGCTGGCCCTGCTGGTCGCCGCCTCGGTGGGCGCGGCCCGGACGCTGCGCTGGTGGAGCCCGGTCCTCATGGTGGCCGGGACGCTCGCGTCGATGGTCGACCTGGCGTTCATCCCGTTGGCCGCCGCCTGCTACCTGATCGCGCTGGCCCCGCTGGCGCGCCTCGGCGCCGCACCGCGCACGGCAGCCCTGGCCTAGGGCGTGCCCTGGCGTCGCGGCACCCGGGCTGATCCGAAAGACACGCCATAGCTCGTCCGGACTCCCGGCGGCGGGGGCGCGAGGATTTTCGGTGGCCGCCGGCGGCCCCGTCGCCGTACGGTCCGGGTATGACCAAGCGTCCACTGATCGCCGTGCTCACCGGCGCGGGCATTTCGACCGACTCCGGCATCCCCGACTACCGCGGCCCGAACGGGCTCTGGCAGCGCGACCCGTCGGCCCAGAAGCTGGTCACCCTCGGCCCGTACCTGGCCGACCCCGAGGTGCGCCGCCGGGCCTGGCTGATGCGCCGGGACGCCGGCGCGCTGGCCGCCGAGCCGAACGCCGGGCACCGCGCGCTGGTCGACCTGGAGCGTTCCGGGCTGCCCGTGCGGGTGCTGACCCAGAACGTCGACGGCCTGCAGCAGCGAGCCGGCCTGCCGGCCCGCAAGGTGCTCGAACTGCACGGCACCGCACGGGAGGTGCAGTGCGCGCGCTGCCGGGTGGTCGGCGACATGGCCGAGGCGCTGGCCCGGGTCGAGGCGGGCGAGCCGGACCCGGACTGCCGGGAGTGCGGCGGGATCCTGCGCCCGCGGACGGTGATGTTCGGGGAGGCGCTGGACCCGGTGGTGCTCCAGCAGGCCGACGCGATCGCCAAGGCCTGCGACCTCTTCGTCGCGGTCGGCACCAGCCTCCAGGTCTACCCGGTGGCCTCGCTGCCGCAGATCGCGCTGGAGGGCGGCGCCCGCCTGGTCGTCGTGAACGGCGAGCCGACGCCGTTCGACGAGGCCGCGGACGAGGTGATCAGGGAGCCGATCTCCACGGCCCTCCCGGCGCTGGTGCGGAAGTTGCTCGCCGAGCACTCTTAAGGTCGGACGAACCGCCTGCATACGATGATCCTTCCGGCTGGCCCCCCTCTAGGCCTGGAGTGATCGACCGATGACGACGACGGCGAAGTTCGACCCCTGGTCGGCGGCGTTCGTGGCCCACCCGTACGACGCGTACGCCGAACTGCGCGAGCACGCGCCGGTGACGTACTACGAGCCGACGAAGCAGTGGCTCGTCTCGCGCCACGAGGACGTCAGCGCGCTCCTGCGCGACCGGCGCCTCGGGCGCACGTACACCCACCGCTTCAGCCACGAGGAGTTCGGCCGGCCCGCGCCCGACCCGGCGCACGAGCCGTTCCACACCCTCAACGACCACGGGCTGCTCGACCTGGAGGCGCCCGACCACACCCGGATCCGCCGGCTGGTCTCCAAGGCCTTCACCCCGCGCATGGTCGAGGGCCTGCGCCCGACCGTCCGGCGCCTCGCCGGGGAGCTCGTGGACGGACTGCTGGCGGACGGCGGCGGCGATCTCGTCGCCGCCGTCGCCGAGCCGCTGCCGGTCGCCGTCATCGCCGAGATGCTGGGCGTCCCGGAGGCCGACCGGCACCTGCTGCGGCCCTGGTCCGCCGACATCACCGGGATGTTCGAGCTCAACCCCACCGAGGAGGCGGCCCGGCGGGCCGTCACCGCGAGCATCGAGTTCTCCGACTACCTGCGCGCCCTGATCCGCGAGCGCCGCGCCGTCCCCGGCACCGACCTGATCAGCGCGCTCGTCCAGGCCCAGGAGGGCACCGACGCGCTCAGCGAGCAGGAGATGATCTCCACCTGCGTGCTGCTGCTCAACGCCGGCCACGAGGCCACCGTCAACACCACCGGCAACGGCTGGTGGGCGCTGTTCCGCAACCCCGGCGAACTCGCCCGGCTGCGCGGCGACGTGGACGGTCTGCTGCCCACCGCCGTCGAGGAACTGATGCGCTGGGACACCCCGCTGCAGATGTTCGAGCGCTGGGTGCTGGAGGACATCGAGGTCCGCGGCGTCACCGTCCCGCGCGGCTCCGAGATCGCCCTGCTCTTCGGCTCCGCCAACCGCGACCCGGAGCGCTTCGCCGACCCCGACCGGCTCGACCTCGGCCGCACCGACAACCCGCACGTCACCTTCGGCGCCGGAATCCACTTTTGTCTCGGCGCCCCGCTCGCCAGACTGGAGCTCACCGAGTCGTACGGCGCGCTGCTGCGCCGGGCGCCGGGCCTGCGGCTCGTCCGCGAGCCCGAGTGGCGCCCGGGCTACGTGATCCGGGGGCTGGAAGAGCTGTTGGTCGAGGTGTGACGGAAGAGGGGGAGCGGCCGTGGGCAAGGCGACGGGCACGCTGCTGGGTCTGGCGATCGGGGACGCGATCGGCCGGGTGACGGAGTTCAAGACGGTCGAGGCGATCGCGAACGACTGGCCCGACTGGCGGCAACTGCCGCTGCCGACGAAGGCGTTGATCACCGACGACACCCAGATGACGCTCGCCCTCGCCCGCGGCCTGCGCACCGCCCTCGCCCGCGGGCCGTTGACGCCCCTGCGGCTGGAGCGGCCCGTCCGCGAGGAGTTCGTCGACTGGTGGCGCTCACCGGACAACAACCGCGCCCCCGGCATGACCTGCCTGCGCGCCTGCGAGCGGCTCAGCCACGAGAAGTTCCGCTGGCAGCAGGCGAGCGACGTCGGTTCCAAGGGCTGCGGCGCCAACATGCGGGTCGCCCCGATCGGCCTGATCCGCGAGCTCGACGCCCGGCAGCACTCCGGCGCCGCGCAGCTGCAGTCCGCGCTCACCCACGGCCACCCGACCGCGCTCGCCGCGAGCGACCTCACCGCGTACGCCGTCCGCAAGCTCGCCGAGGGCGTGCCGCCGGCCGGCCTGACTGCGGTGCTGCGGGCCTACGCGCTCGCCCGGCGCGACCGGTACGACGACTTCTGGCTCGGCGACCTCGCCGACCGCTGGCTCGGCGGCTCCCCGCAGTCCGTCATCGCCCGCGGCTGGGACGACTGCCTGAAGTCGCTCGACCAGGTCGACGCCGCCCTCGCCGTGCCCGACGTCGAGGCCGACCCGTGCCTGGCCACCGGCGAGGGCTGGATCGCCGAGGAGGCCTTCGCCACCGGCCTGCTCTGCTTCCTGCTGCTGCCGGACGACCCGGTGGCCGCCGTCCGCCGCGCCGCCTACTCCAGCGGCGACTCCGACTCCCTCGCCTGCCTGACCGGCGCCTTCGCCGGCGCCCACCACGGTGAGACGGCCTGGCCGGCCGACTGGGTCGAGCGGATCGAGCACCGCGACGAGCTCCTGGAGTTCGGCGCGCTCTGGGACTGAGCCGGACGGCGGGAACCGGTGGGCGGGCGGGCGCGTCGAAGGGCCATGACGTACCGCAGCCCTCACGGAACCCGCCGTAGCCCCCGTCGCCCGGCGGCGGTGCTCCTCGCCGCCGCGCTCGCCGCCCCGCTGGTCGCGGGCTGCGGCAGCACCGGTGCCGCCACGCCCGCCGCGCCGCCGGTGCTCCGGGTGTCGGCGTCCGGCACCGGTCCCGCGGTCGATCCGGCACAGGTGACCGCCACCGCCGCCGGCACCGGCGCCTTCGGCCTGGACCTCCTCCACGCCCTCACCGCCACTCCGGACGGCGCCGGCCGCAACGTCGTGCTCTCGCCGTCCGGCCTGGCCACCCTGCTCGCGATGCTGGTGCCCGGCGCCCGCGGCACCACCGCCGACGAGCTCACCAAGGCCCTGCACACGAGCCTCACCCCGCAGCAGTACGCCCTCGCCACCGGCGCGCTCGACCGCCCGGTCCAGGGCGGCGACGACGTCACGCTGCGCCGGTCCGACGACCTCTGGACCCAGCAGGGCTACCCCGTGCAGCCCGACTACCTGCAGACCCTGGCCGACGCCTTCGACACCGGGGTGCACCCCGCCGACTTCCGCAAGGATCCGGAGGGCGCCCGCAAGGCCGTCAACGCGGCCGTGGAGAAGGCCACCGACGGACGGATCAAGGACCTCTTCGCGCAGGGCCAGGTCACCGCCCAGACCCGGCTGGTCCTCACCGACGCGCTCTACCTGAAGGCGAAGTGGGCCTCCCCGTTCAAGCCGGCGCACACCGCCGACCGCCCGTTCCACAAGCTCGACGGCTCCGCCCCGAACGTGAGCACGATGGCCCAGAGCGGCAGCCTCAAGTACGCCGAGGGCTCCGGCGGGATCGTCGGCGAGCCCTGGCAGGCCGTCGAACTCCCGTACGCCGGAGGCGGGTTGGCGATGGACGTGATCGTCCCCGCGCAGGGCGGCTTCGCCGCCTTCACCAAGGGGCTCGACCAGGCCCAGCTCGACCGCATCCTCGGCGGCCTCGCCGCCAGGCCCGTCGACCTGGAGCTCCCGCGCTTCCACTTCGACACGTCCAACGAGCTCACCCCCGCCCTGCGCGCGCTCGGCGTCAGCACGGCCTTCGGCGACAAGGCCGACTTCGGCGGCATCTCCAAGGAGCCGCTCGCCGTCGGCCCGGTGGTGCAGAAGGCCACCATCGAGGTCGACGAGGAGGGCACGGTCGCGGCGGCCGGCAGCGGTGCCGGGATGGCCGGAGCGGCGGCGCCGGCCATGCACCCCGCCGAGCTGCACGTCGACCGGCCGTTCCTGTTCCTGATCCGGGACACCGCCGGCGGGCGGCCGCTCTTCCTCGGGCAGGTCACCGACCCGGCGGCCGGGTAGGCCGCCGGAAGCGGCTCACCAGGCCGGGTAGCGCCCGCCGAGCGCCGGGTGGGACGGATCGCGGCTGCCGAACAGCACCAGCAGGTCGTCCGCGACCCGCAGCAGCTCCGCCCGGCCCTCGACGGCCCCCGCCCACTCGGGCGGCAGGGCCGCGGCGCCGTACGCGGCACCCGTGAGGTTGCCGCAGACGGCGCCGGTGGAGTCGCTGTCCCCGGAGTGGTTCACCGACAGCAGCAGCGCGGTGCGCACCGGGTCGGGGTCCAGGGTCGCGGCCAGCAACGAGTACACCGCGATGGCCAGGCACTCCTCGGCGATCCAGCCGAGCCCGACCCGCTCCACCGCCTCCGCCGACGGCTCCGACTCCTGCGCCACCCGCACGGCCCGGGCCAGCGCCTGCACCGTCTCCTTCGAACCCGGCAGCTCGCGGATCTGGTCGACGGTCTCGCCGACCGCCGCCCACGGCTCGGTGCCGTTTACGAGCCGCTCGACGAGCGCCGCGAACGCGCCCGCCGCGAGGTAGCCGGTGGGGTGCCCGTGGGTCAGCTGGGCGCACTGCACGGCCAGCCCGAACGCCTGGTCCGCGCCCAGCCTGGCCAGCCCGAACGGCGCTGAGCGCATCACCGTGCCGCAGCCCTTGGAGCCCGGGTTGACCGGTCCCGGCTGCCCGATCCGGGCCGGCGGCTCGAACACCGGGTGCTCGGACACCCCGCTCAGGCAGGCGTTGCCCGGCGCCCGCCGGGCGTACAGGAACGGCTGCCGCAGCAGCCAGCCGTCGTACGGGCGGGGGAGCGGCGCGGCGTCCGGCGCGGGCTGGTACTGGGTCAGCAGCCAGCGCCGGTAGGCGCCGTGGACGGCCTCCGGCACCGATCCGCCGCCGCCCGACCAGCCGCGGACGAAGCCGCGGATCAGGCCCTCGGCGGTGAACAGCGTCATCTGGGTGTCGTCGGTGACCTCGACCGTCCCGGGGCGCGCCGCGGGCGGCGGCCCGGTCACGCCGTCCGGCCCGTGCTGGTCCCGGATCTGGTGCAGCTGCTGGAACTCCACCGGCCAGCCCAGCGCGTCGCCGATCGCGCCGCCGAGCAGCGTTCCGCGCACGCGGTCGCGGTAGCCCGCGTCGGCCGCCGAATCCGTCACGTCGATCCCCCTTGTGTTCGTGGCGGACTACGTTCTATCAGGTCACCCCGGCCGTCGGGTCACCCGGCGCGAACGGCCCGCTACCGGCGGATCTCCCCGGCGCGCCCGTGCAGGGCGGCCCGGTCCGCGGCGGCCCGGCCGGCCGCCCAGCCCTCGCCGTCGCTCACCCGCACGCGCTGCGACACCAGCTTCGGGAACAGCCGGCCGACCTCGTCGTCCACCGCCTCGGAGCGGGCGGCGAGGGCGGGCAACAGTCGCTCGTCCGGCAGCAGTTGCTCCTCGGTGCCGTCCTCGCGCAGGTGCCGTCCGGCGGCCGCGGCGCTGGTCGTCCGCTCGGTGGCGGCGGTCAGCCGCTCGCGGATCCGCGCCGCGTACGCGACCAGGAACGACTGCCGGAACGCCTTGGTGCGCGAGTCCCGGCCCGCGCCGGCCTTGTTGAGCGCGTGCGTGGCCTGCACCAGCAGCGAGGTGTACAGCAGCTCGACGCCGTCCAGGTCGCCGTCGAAGCCGACCACCGTGCAGAAGCCGAACTCCTTGGCCCACACCACCCGGCACCGGTTCGCCGCCGCGACCGCGTCCAGCAGCATCGTCTTCGGGCCCTCGTACGGGTTGTCCACGCCGATCCGCAGCGCCGCCGGGGCGTCGCGGTCCGCGCCGGCGGCGGCCAGCAGCGCCTCGTCGATGCTGTGCTGGGCCATCAGCTGCTGGGCCTTGGCGGTCAGCGCCTCGGCCTCCTCCGGGTACTCGGTGGACTCGGCCTTCGCGAGCAGCGCCCGGATGCGCGCCAGCATCCTCGGCTCGCCCGGCACCGGCCCGGCCGCGCCGCGCGCGGGTGCGGAACC
Organism: Kitasatospora sp. NPDC059722; assembly: GCF_042733235.1. NCBI lineage: Bacteria > Bacillati > Actinomycetota > Actinomycetes > Kitasatosporales > Streptomycetaceae > Kitasatospora > Kitasatospora sp. NPDC059722. The sequence continues at coordinate 73,875 of NZ_JBHWGD010000016.1, read as the reverse complement.
GGGGGCGGGCCCGACCGGGGCGATCGGGGGCAGCCGGCCCCAGGTGCGGATCAGCTCCAGGGCGGCGGTGGCGAGCGCGAAGCGGTCCAGCCGGTGGCGCTGGGCGAAGGCGGTCAGGTAGCCGTCGTCGCCGGGCCACCACACCTCGGTCTCCAGCTCGCGCAGCTGCTCCTGCCAGCGCCGGTCCAGCGCGGCCGCCGGGTGGCGGCGGCCCTCGGCGGCGATCAGGTCCACGGCGAGCGCGAGGTGGACGGGCTTCAGCTCGCGCCGGACCACCCGCACCAGGTCGGCCGGGCGCCACCCCGCCGACCAGCACCGCCCGACGGCGGTGTCCGCGTACCCGAGCACCGCCCGGCTCACCGCCGGCCACTGCCCGGCCGACGCGGCCAGCAGCGACGCGCCCGTGTCCAGCGCGAGGTCTAGCAACTCGTCCGGGGCCGTCAGCACCGACCGCACCGCCTGCTCCAGCAGCGGTCCGGCGTCCCCGCCGCCCTGCTGCGCCCGCTTGCCCACGGTGTGTCCCTGCTCTCGTCGACGGCCGGTTTCCTCCAGCCATGATGCCGGAGCGCGGGGTGTCGCCGGGGGGCGGCCGAGGGGGCGGTGGGGGAACGGGCGGTCGAGCGCTGCCGGGGTGGTGGTGCGTTGGGAGCGCGGGGTGGGGGTGGGGGACGGAGCCGGACGAGCGAGCGCCCGGCCCCGTCGTCGGGGGACCGGGCGCTCACCGCACCGCTCAGCGCTCTATGGCCTTGGCCAGGATCTCCGGGGTGCGCTCCAGCAGGCGGGCGCCCGCCATGCGGACGCCGAGGTACGCGATCAGTCCGCCGTAGACCGGCCCCGCCGCCAGCAGCGGCCAGGTGGGCCGGTCGGCGGCGAGGGCCCAGCCCAGGTAGCCGGCCACGGGCAGTGCCAGCAGCGCGACGCCGAGCATCGACCCGAACTGGTTGAGCAGCACCAGCCCGCTCTGCCCGGGTGCGGCGTTGCGCATCGGGTTGCTGTCCGCGGGCATCGTGTACGGCGCGAGCACGCTCAGCATCGAGCCGACCGCGATGCCGCAGCCCAGCAGCGCGAGGGCGAGGCCGAGCGCGGACGGCAGGTGCGCCCAGTCCCCGGTGACGACCGTCAGCACCACGGCGAGCACCAGCGTCACCGGCACCGCGTACGACAGCACCGCGTACGCCCGTCCGCGCAGCTCGTCGCGGGCGTCGGCCGGGGTGCGCAGGGTCGCGGCGATCATCCAGAACGCCGAGCCGTCCATGCCGAACAGGTTGAGCATCTGCAGCCCGAGGAACATCCCGGTCGCCGCCAGCAGGTAGACGCTCGACCAGCCCTGGACCACCGACAGCACGCAGATCACCAGCGTCATGCCGATGCTGGTGAACACCGCCGCCTTGGCCCGCGGCTCGCGCCAGGCGTACCGCAGGTGGCGCTGCATCACCGCGCCGGTCCGGCCGGCCGGCAGGAAGCCCCAGCCGCGCGAGCTCTGCACCCCGCGGGCCACCTCCAGGGTCGAGGAGTCCGCGGTGACCATCAGCTCCTGGAGGCTCCGCCGCCACCAGCGCAGCAGCAGGGCGAGCAGCGCACCGGCCAGCGCCAGCTGGAGCAGCGCGAGCGCGTACCGGCCCTCGCCGGCCGTCCGGCCCGCGTCCATCGCACCGATCGGCGGGATCCAGCGCAGCACGGCGGCGATCGGCCGCAGCGGGCCGAGGTCGAGGTGTCCGTTGGCGTCGGGGCGGCCGAAGGTGCTCTGCCAGCCGACGTTGGCGCCCTGGACGAGCAGGGCGAACAGCAGTCCGCCGAAGATCGCGAAGTCCTTGCCGCGCCGGCTGGACAGCATCCGGGCGTTGCCGGCCGCGACTGCCCGGGAGAGCGTGACCAGGCAGAGCACGGCGAGCGGCACGCCGATCAGGTCGGCCGCCGCCGAGGCGCCGCCGTTCGCGCCGGACAGCGCCGCACCGGTGACGAGCACCAGGCTGACCAGCGGTCCCGGCCCGATCAGGCTGGCCAGCAGCGAGCCGCGCAGCAGCGGTCCGGGCCGCAGCGGCAGCATGGTGAGCCGGGTCGGGTCGGCGCTCTCGTCGCTGGAGAACAGGAACAGCGGGATGGCGGCCCAGCCGAGGGTGAGCACGCCGAGCAGCATCACGCCGGCGTCCCCGGAGCCGGCCACCCGGCCGTTGAGCACTGCCAGGGCGAGGGCGATCCCGGTGGCGAAGAGCAGGCCGAACACCGCTCCGACGATGTACACCCCGGCCCGGCCCCGGCTGCGCTTCAGCCCGTTGCGCAGCAGCCGCAGCTTGAGCGCCACGAGCGCGCGGACGACCGTCCCCCCGTCGGGGACAGCCGTTGTCACTGCCCGCCCCCGGCGTTCCCGCCGCCGAGCCAGCCGAGCGCCTGCCCGTCGTCCTCGCGGACGCCGATCAGGTCGAGGAAGGCCTCGTGCAGGCTGCGCCCGCCCCGGACGGCGTCCAGCGGCCCGTGGGCGATGACCCGGCCGGCGTTGACGACGGCGACCCAGTCGCAGAGCTGCTCGACGAGCTCCATGACGTGGCTGGAGAAGACCACCGTCGAGCCGGCGGCCGCGTACCGCTTGAGCACGCCGCGGATGGTCTGCGCGGAGACCGGGTCGACGCCCTCGAAGGGTTCGTCGAGGAACAGCACGTCGGGGTTGTGCAGCAGCGCGGCGGCGAGGCCGATCTTCTTGCGCATGCCGGTGGAGTAGTCGGCGACGAGCTTGTCGGCGTCGGCGGCGAGGTCCAGGACGGCCAGCAGCTCCTCGGCCCGGCGGTCCACCTCGGCGCCGGGCAGGCCGCGCAGCCGCCCGTTGTACTGCAGCAGCTCGCGCCCGCTGAGCCGCTCGAACATCCGCAGGCCCTCGGGCAGGATGCCGATCCGCGCCTTGACGGCGACCGGGTCGGCCCAGACGTCGCCGCCGTGCACGAGGACGGCGCCCTGGTCGGGCCGGAGCAGGCCGGTGACCATGGAGAGCGTCGTGGTCTTGCCCGCGCCGTTCGGGCCGACCAGTCCGACGAACGCGCCGGCCGGCAGCTCCAGGCTGAGCCCGGCGACGGCGGCCTGGGTGCCGAAGTGCTTCCAGAGCCCCTGGATGCTCACCGCGGAGGCGGCGGGAGCGGCGGACGGGGTGACGGCGGAGGCGGCGGACGGGGTGGCGGGTCCGGGTGCTCCGGACGGCGGAGGCGCTGACGCCTGCATGGTTGCCTTCTCTGGTCGACGGGTCGTGCGGATCCAGCCTGTCACTCGCCGAACGGGCTGTCGTCCGAGTTGAGGATGACCTGAGTTTGTCCCCCGAACGGGTGAGGCACACCGGCTCCGGCAATCCCCTGCCGTGAACCGGCAACTACTCGGCCGCCCCGTTCGTCCGGCACTATGAGGACCAGTTGGGCGCGCGGCGCGCGCCGGGGTGTCGGGAGGCGACGGATGGCTGTGCAGCCCTGGGGTGAGCCTTCGCCGCAGTCCGGGATGAGGGCGGCGCACGCGGACCGCGACCGCACGATCGACGTGCTGAAGGCGGCGTACGCCGAGGGCCGGCTGTCGCTGGAGGAGTACGAGCAGCGCCACGAGGCGGCGGCCCACGCGCAGACCTACGGCCAGCTGTCGGTGCTGGTCGCCGACCTGCCGTCCGGGCCGGTGGTGCCGCCGGCGGCGTTCGACGGGCGCCCGGTGCCGCAGACGTTCCAGCCGTACCCGCCGCCGATGCCGTACCCGCCGTACCAGGTGCGCTCCACCAACGGCCTGGCCGTCACGTCGATGGTGCTCGGCCTGTCCGGGCTGTCGCTGCCCGCGGTGATCACCGGCCACATCGCCCGCTCGCAGATCAGGCAGCGCAACCAGGACGGGGACTGGGCGGCGGTCATCGGGCTGGTGGTCGGCTACCTGGGCTCCGCGTTCTGGGCCCTGATGTTCCTGGGGGTCGTCCTGGCGGCGGGGGGCCGGGGCTGAGCGCCGGAGGGCGCCGCCGTGCCGGGCGCCGAGTGGCGTACGCCACTCCGGTGTGGTAGAGCGGCAGGAGGGCGGCTCGTCACCGGGCTGCCGTTCGCGGGACACCCCCGCGACACCCGGCCGACAGCCGCGACCTGCGGCGTTGCATTTGTTTTGACCGCGCCCCATGCGCTAGGTACGCTCTGACCTTGTGCCTGGGGTGTCCCCGGGTCCTTGTGCGTGCATGCACACCGGCCGCCGCGCCGAGCCGGAGCGCCCTCCAGCGCTCCGCGCGTAGAGCGCCGTCGCTGTACATCAGCCATGGGATTCCGTGTCGTAACAAGCCCAACACACCCGACCGCGTGGGTCGACCACGGGGTCGTGTGCGAGGGAGACACCGCAGGTTAGTTCCACCAAGCCTTGGCACACAGAAAACGGAGAAACGGTGCCTACGATCCAGCAGCTGGTCCGAAAGGGCCGGCAGGACAAGGTCGAGAAGAACAAGACTCCCGCGCTGAAGGGTTCCCCGCAGCGCCGTGGGGTCTGCACGCGTGTGTACACGACCACCCCGAAGAAGCCGAACTCGGCGCTTCGTAAGGTCGCCCGTGTGCGCCTCACCAGCGGGATCGAGGTCACCGCTTACATCCCGGGCGAGGGCCACAACCTGCAGGAGCACTCCATCGTGCTGGTGCGCGGTGGTCGTGTGAAGGACCTTCCTGGTGTCCGCTACAAGATCATCCGCGGTTCGCTCGACACCCAGGGTGTCAAGAACCGCAAGCAGGCTCGCAGCCGCTACGGCGCCAAGAAGGAGAAGTAAGAATGCCTCGTAAGGGCCCCGCCCCGAAGCGCCCGGTCATCATCGACCCGGTTTACGGCTCCCCGGTCGTCACTCAGCTGGTCAACAAGATCCTGCTGCACGGCAAGCGCTCCACCGCCGAGCGGATCGTCTACGGCGCCCTCGAGGGCGTCCGTGAGAAGACCGGCTCGGACCCGGTCGTCGCGCTGAAGCGCGCGCTGGAGAACGTCAAGCCGGCCCTCGAGGTCAAGTCCCGCCGTGTCGGTGGCGCGACCTACCAGGTTCCGGTCGAGGTCCGTCCGGGCCGCGCCAGCACCCTGGCGCTGCGCTGGATGGTCGGTTACTCCCGCGCCCGTCGCGAGAAGACCATGACCGAGCGCCTGATGAACGAGATCCTCGACGCCAGCAACGGCCTGGGCGCTTCCGTGAAGCGTCGCGAGGACACCCACAAGATGGCCGAGTCCAACAAGGCCTTCGCGCACTACCGCTGGTAGTCCGTACCCCGTCACTAGACAGAGAGAGAACGAGCCACCATGGCTGCAACCTCCCTTGACCTCGCCAGGGTCCGCAACATCGGGATCATGGCGCACATCGACGCGGGCAAGACCACCACCACCGAGCGGATCCTGTTCTACACCGGTGTCTCGTACAAGATCGGTGAGGTCCACGATGGCGCTGCCACCATGGACTGGATGGAGCAGGAGCAGGAGCGCGGCATCACGATCACGTCGGCCGCGACGACCTGTCACTGGACGGTCGACGACGTCGACAACACCATCAACATCATCGACACCCCGGGTCACGTCGACTTCACCGTCGAGGTGGAGCGTTCGCTGCGCGTCCTCGACGGTGCCGTGACGGTGTTCGACGGTGTCGCCGGTGTCGAGCCCCAGTCCGAGACCGTGTGGCGGCAGGCTGACCGCTACGGCGTCCCGCGCATCTGCTTCATCAACAAGCTGGACCGCACGGGCGCGAACTTCTTCTTCTGCGTCGACACCATCGTGGAGCGCCTCAGCGCCACCCCGCTGGTCATGCAGCTCCCGATCGGTGCCGAGGCGGACTTCAAGGGCGTTGTCGACCTTGTCCGCATGAAGGCGCTGGTCTGGTCGGCCGAGGCCGCCAAGGGCGAGATGTACGACATCGTCGACATCCCGGCCGAGCTGCAGGAGCAGGCGGACGAGTACCGCGAGACGCTGATCGACACCGTCTCCAACGTCAGCGACGAGATCATGGAGCTCGCCCTCGAGGGCGAGGAGATCCCGGTCGAGCTGCTGCAGGCCGCGATCCGCAAGGGCACCCTGAACTCGGACTTCACCCCGATCTTCTGTGGTACCGCCTTCAAGAACAAGGGTGTTCAGCCCCTGCTCGACGCGGTCGTCAAGTACCTGCCGTCGCCGCTGGACATCGAGTCCGTCGAGGGCACCAAGCCCAACGACCCGGACACCAAGATCTCCCGCAAGGCGTCGGACGACGAGCCGCTGGCCGCGCTGGCGTTCAAGATCATGTCCGACCCGCACCTGGGCAAGCTCACCTTCGTCCGGATCTACTCCGGCCGCCTGGAGTCCGGCACCTCGGTGCTGAACGCCGTCAAGGGCAAGAAGGAGCGCATCGGCAAGATCTACCGCATGCACGCGAACAAGCGTGAGGAGATCGAGTCGGTGGGCGCCGGCGACATCGTCGCCGTCATGGGCCTGAAGCAGACCACCACCGGTGAGACGCTGTCCGACGAGAAGCACCCGGTCATCCTGGAGTCCATGGACTTCCCGGCCCCGGTCATCCGCGTCGCGATCGAGCCCAAGTCCAAGGGTGACCAGGAGAAGCTGGGTGTCGCCATCCAGCGTCTCGCCGAGGAGGACCCGTCCTTCCAGGTCAACACGGACGAGGAGACCGGCCAGACCATCATCGCGGGCATGGGCGAGCTGCACCTCGAGGTGCTGGTCGACCGCATGAAGCGTGAGTTCAAGGTCGAGGCCAACGTCGGCAAGCCGCAGGTCGCCTACCGCGAGACGATCCGTTCGGCCGTCGAGCGCATCGACTACACGCACAAGAAGCAGACCGGTGGTTCGGGCCAGTTCGCGAAGATCCAGATCGCGATCGAGCCGCTCGAGCAGGCCGAGGGCTACGAGTTCGTGAACAAGGTCACCGGTGGCCGCGTGCCGAAGGAGTACATCCCTTCGGTCGACGCCGGTTGCCAGGAGGCCATGGAGTTCGGTGTGCTCGCCGGCTACCCGCTCCAGGGTGTCCGCGTCACGCTGCTCGACGGTGCGTCGCACGACGTCGACTCCTCCGAGCTCGCGTTCAAGATCGCCGGTTCGATGGCCTTCAAGGAAGGCGCCAGGAAGGCCAAGCCGGTCCTTCTTGAGCCGATGATGGCCGTCGAGGTCACCACGCCCGAGGACTACATGGGCGACGTGATCGGTGACATCAACTCTCGCCGTGGCCAGATCCGGTCCATGGACGAGCGTCACGGTGCCCGCGTCGTCACGGCGCTGGTGCCGCTCTCCGAGATGTTCGGCTACGTCGGTGATCTGCGCAGCAAGACCTCTGGTCGCGCGAGCTACTCGATGCAGTTCGACTCGTACGCCGAGGTTCCGAAGAACGTGGCGGACGACATCATCGCCAAGGCCAAGGGCGAGTAAGGACCGGCGCGAGCCGATCCCTTACCCGAGGAGGCAGTTCGTCCCGACATTCGGGACGATTGCCACCCCTTAGGCTATTAGGAGGCGACCCGGGAGGATCCGGACGGATTCTCCCGGGCCCCTCCGGCCCCCACCCGCGGGACGGTACGAGGTGTCCTCGGGCATCCCGCACCCAACCCGATAAAAGACCAACTGACGTCAGCACGGCGTACAGGAACTGTCCTCAGGAGGACTCAGTGGCGAAGGCGAAGTTCGAGCGGACGAAGCCCCACGTCAACATCGGCACCATCGGTCACATCGACCACGGTAAGACCACGCTGACCGCGGCCATCACCAAGGTGCTGCACGACGCGTACCCGGACATCAACCCCTTCACGCCGTTCGACCAGATCGACAAGGCCCCGGAGGAGCGTCAGCGCGGTATCACCATCTCGATCGCGCACGTCGAGTACCAGACCGAGGCGCGTCACTACGCCCACGTCGACTGCCCGGGTCACGCTGACTACATCAAGAACATGATCACCGGTGCCGCCCAGATGGACGGCGCCATCCTGGTGGTCGCCGCCACCGACGGCCCGATGCCGCAGACCAAGGAGCACGTCCTCCTGGCCCGCCAGGTCGGCGTCCCCTACATCGTCGTCGCCCTGAACAAGGCCGACATGGTGGACGACGAGGAGATCCTGGAGCTCGTCGAGCTCGAGGTCCGTGAGCTCCTCTCCGAGTACGAGTTCCCGGGCGACGACCTGCCGGTCGTCCGCGTCTCCGCGCTGAAGGCGCTGGAGGGCGACAAGGAGTGGGGCGAGAAGCTCCTCGGCCTGATGCACGCCGTGGACGAGGCCATCCCGACCCCGGCCCGCGCCGTGGACCAGCCGTTCCTGATGCCGATCGAGGACGTCTTCACGATCACCGGTCGTGGCACCGTCGTCACCGGCCGCATCGAGCGCGGCATCCTCAAGGTCAACGAGACTGTCGACATCATCGGCATCAAGGAGACCAAGACCACCACCACGGTCACCGGCATCGAGATGTTCCGCAAGCTGCTCGACGAGGGCCAGGCCGGTGAGAACGTCGGTCTGCTGCTCCGCGGCATCAAGCGCGAGGACGTCGAGCGCGGCCAGGTCATCATCAAGCCGGGTTCGGTTACCCCGCACACCGACTTCGAGGCCCAGGCCTACATCCTGTCGAAGGACGAGGGTGGCCGCCACACCCCGTTCTTCAACAACTACCGCCCGCAGTTCTACTTCCGCACCACCGACGTGACCGGCGTCGTGACCCTCCCCGAGGGCACCGAGATGGTCATGCCGGGCGACAACACCGGCATGACGGTCGCGCTGATCCAGCCGATCGCCATGGAGGAGGGCCTGAAGTTCGCCATCCGTGAGGGTGGCCGCACCGTCGGCGCCGGCCAGGTCACCAAGATCATCAAGTAATTGATGCTCTGACCTGCCTGCCTCGTACAGGCCAGTCCGAAGGGCCCCGCACACTCCAGGGTGTGCGGGGCCCTTCGGCGTGTCGGCTGGCATCCGGGGCACCGGTGTGGGTGGGGGCTTTCCACGCCGGATAGACTGGGGCACCCGCAGCCGTCGCCAGAGCGAGGCTGACCGTGGCTCTCTTCGCCCCACTCGCCGAAAGCGCTCCGGAATGACCTCTGCTCCGCTTCTGACGAAGCCCTCGTTGCTCCGGCGCCGTGCCTCGGCCCGGACCGGCGAATCCGGCACCCTCAAGCCGAAGCGCCCCCGCCTCTACGCGCTGGACGGCATGCGGCTGTTCGCCGCCCTCAGCGTGATGTCCTTCCACTGGACGGCCTACGTGGGCATCGCGGGCGTCTGGCAGGGGGTGACCCCCAAGCAGGCGCTGCCACTGGTGAACCGCATGGCGGCGTACGGCTGGCTCGGCGTCGAGCTGTTCTTCGTGATCAGCGGCTTCGTGATCTGCATGAGCTGCTGGGGGAAGCGACCGGGCGAGTTCTTCGTCTCCCGGGTGGTCCGGCTCTACCCGGCCTACTGGGCCGGCATCGCGCTGACCAGCCTGGTGGTGCTCAACTTCAAGCACTTCGCCCGGCTCGGTGCCGCGGACGGGCTCAACCTGACCACGATCCTCGGCAACCTGACGATGCTGCAGACCCCGCTCGGGATGCGGCACGTCGACGGCGTGTACTGGACCCTCTGGGTCGAGATGCGGTTCTACCTGCTGTTCGCCATCGTCGTGGCGACCGGCCTCACCTACCGCAAGGTGGTGGCGTTCTGCGGGATCTGGACCATCTTCGCGGTCCTCGCCCCGCAGGCCGGGATACCGCTGCTGACCACGATGGCCATGCCGAACGAGTCGCCGTTCTTCATCGCCGGTGTCGGCATGTTCCTCATGTACAAGTTCGGGTCGAACCTGCTGCTCTGGGGCATCGTCGGCTTCTCCTGGATCCTCGCGCTGACCAGGCTGAACTCCATCAAGGACATGTACGTCAACGTCCTCGGCCACCCGCTCTCCTGGAACGTCATGGCGGCCGCGGTCACGCTGGCGTTCCTGCTGGTCCTGGGCGCGGCACTGGGCTGGTTCGACTGGGTGCAGTGGAAGTGGCTGACCGTCGCGGGCGCGCTGACCTACCCGCTGTACCTGATCCACCAGGAGGTCGGCTGGACGCTGATCCACTTCCTCCTCACCCGGGGCCTCGGCGTCAAGGCGGCCCTGCTCGCGGCGCTGGCCACGGTCCTGGTCACCGCCTGGCTGATCCACCGGCTGGTCGAGAAGCCGCTGTCGAAGGTCCTCAAGAAGGCCCTGGACCGGTCCATGGCGACCCTGCGCCAGGTCTCGGACGAACCTGCCCCCCGCCGCCCCTGAACGGTGGGCCCCTCGATGAATGCTCCGCCCAAGAAGCATTCATCGAGAGGTAAAAACCTGCTGCTAGCCTGGCCGTCACCAGGGCCCCGGCACTGATCGAACATCCCCATTCACAAGGAAACAGGCGACAACTGATGTTCACCGCAGCTGTATCGGCAGAGCCGGAGGCCACCAGGCCGGCGCCGCTGTTGTCGGTCGTCATGCCGATCTACAACGAGCAGGAGGCGCTGCCCCTGACCGTTGAGCGGCTGCGTCCGATCCTCGACGACCTCGGCATCAGCTACGAGGTCGTCGGCATCGACGACGGCAGTACCGACGCGACCCCGGCGCTCATGCAGAAGATCCACCAGGACTGGCCGGAGTTCCGCATCGTCCGCTTCGCGCGCAACTCCGGGCACCAGGCGGCGCTGACCGCGGGCATCCACCGCGCCTTCGGCGACTACGTCGTGTCGATCGACGCCGACCTGCAGGACCCGCCGGAGAAGATCCCCGAGATGCTCTCGCTCGCGCGCGAGCAGAACCTCGACATCGTCTACGGCGTGCGCGGCGACCGCGGCACCGACACCGTGTTCAAGCGGCGCACGGCCGGCGCCTACTACTGGCTGATGCGCAAGCTCGTCGGCAAGAAGATGCCCAACCAGGCCGGTGACTTCCGCCTGCTCAGCCGGGCCGCCGTCGAGGCCCTGAAGGCGCTGCCCGAGCACCAGCCGGTCTACCGCCTGCTCGTGCCGTGGCTGGGCTTCCCGAGCGGCGAGGTCGTCTACGTGCGCGAGGAGCGGGTCGCCGGCAGCACCCACTACCCGCTGTCGAAGATGCTCCGCCTGGCCATCGACAGCATCACCAACTTCTCGGCCGCCCCGCTGCGGCTCGCCACCTGGCTCGGCGTGCTGAGCTTCGTGCTCTGCTTCGGCCTCGGCGTCTACACCACCGTCGCGTACGCGCTCGGCAAGACCGTGCCCGGCTGGTCCTCGCTGTTCATCGGGATGCTCTTCCTCGGCGCCGTCCAGCTGATCTGCATGGGTCTGCTCGGCGAGTACGTCGGCCGGATCTACTCGGCGGCCCAGGCGCGACCGGCCTACTTCGTGGGCTACGACTCGGCCGACGGCCGCAGCGCGAAGCCGGCGAAGGTCTCCGAGTTCGTGGCGTGAGCGCGAGTCCGGTCCCGCCCGGACCGGACTCCGCCACCGACCGCCGTGACCCCGACGCCGAGCCCGCAGGAGAAAGAACACGCGATGGGCACCACTGACAGCACCGCACCCGCTCTCGGGACGCCGTCCGCGGCCGAGGGGCGGGTCGGCGCGTCGGTGTCCGGCACCGCCCGGCCCGGCACCGGCGCGCGACTGGTGCGGTTCCTGCCGGCGCTGGCCGCGTACGCCCTGCTGGTGGCCCTGCTCCTGGCCTCGGACACCTCCGTCTCGGACGTCGCGCGCTACACCTTCTACGTGCTCTGGGGCGTCCTGCTGCCGGGCACCCTGGTGTTCCGGGCCCTGCGCCGCCGGCCGCACACCCTGGTCGAGGACCTCGCCTTCGGCGCCGTCGTTGGTCTCGTGCTGGAGCTGGCGGCCTGGGCGGTCCTGGTCGGGCTCGGCCTCCAGTCGGCCGCCACGGCGTGGCCGCTCGCCGTGGTGGTCCCGTTCCTCGCAGTGCCGCGGCTGCGGCGGCACTGGTTCCCGCGCGGGTACCGGCGGACCTCGACGGGCTGGAACTGGTCCGTCGCCGGCATCGTCGGCCTCACGAGCGCCTACCTCTACGCGGCCGTCCTCAGCCGCAACCCGATCATCCCGGACACCGAGACCACCCGGCAGTACATCGACCTGCCGTACCTGCTCTCGCTGGCCGGCAACGCGAAGAACAACTTCCCGCTGACCTTCCCGCAGGCGGCGGGGGAGCCGCTGCACTACCACTGGTTCACCTTCGCGCACATGGCGATGACCGACCTGGTCGGCCACATCGACCTGCCGGTGGTCCAGATGCGGCTGATGGTGCCCGCGCTGGTCGCCCTCGCGATGGTGATCACCGCGGTGGTGGGGCACCGGCTGTCCGGCCGGGCCTGGGCCGGGCCGGTCGCGGCGCTGCTGGTGTTCGCGGTCGGCGAGTTCAACGCGGTCTACCCGAACAACACCCCCAACTGGACCTTCGGCGCGCCGCTGGTGCCGCTGATGTCCTGGGCGAGCCTGTCGCTGACCTACAGCCAGCCGCTGCTGATGGCGCTGATCGGCGTGATCGCGGACGTGCTGCGCGGCCGCGGCGACGAGGACGCGAGCGACGCGAACGAGGACGCGGACGGGGACGCCGGCGGTGCCGCGCGGGACCGGGCGCCGCTGCTCGGCCGGGGCGCCTACGTCCTGGTCGCGCTGTTCGCGCTGGCCTCCAGCGCGGCCAAGGCGAGCTCACTGCCCGTCACCCTGGCGGGCCTGGCCTTCGCGGGCCTGATGGTGCTCATCGGCACCCGGCGGATCCCGTGGGCGATCGTCCGGCTCGGCGCGATCGTGGCCGGAGCCCAACTGTTCGCCACCGCCGTGCTGTTCAAGTTCGAGAGCTACGGCCTGGAGGTCGTGCCCTTCGGCAACGTCCAGAAGTACTGGGCCGACCCCGCGCACACCAGGACCGCGGTGACGCAGGCGGTGGTCGTCGCGGCGACCCTGATCGCCTTCCTGCTCAACCACCAGCTCCGCCTGGTGGGCATGGTCCCGTTGATCTGGCGGCGCCGGCTGCGGCTGGAGCAGTCCCAGTGGTTCCTGCTCGGCGGCGCCCTGGCCGGCCCGGCGGTCTACCTGGTGGTCAACGGCTTCAACGCCAGCTACTTCACCCTGGCCGGGCTGCCGTTCGGCGTGCTGCTGTCGGCCTGGGGCTACTGCGAGGTCTTCGAGCGGGCCGCGCTGCCCGCCCGGGGCAAGGCCGCGCTCGCGGTCGGCACGCTCTCCTTCGTGGGCCTGCTGACGTACGGCATCTACCACTACGCGGGGGACTGGGCGGCCTTCGCGCTCAAGGCGGTCGGCGACGCCAAGGGCACCAAGTCGTACACCCCGCTGGTGCCCGCACTGGCCGCCGCGGCCGCGCTCGCCGCCGTCGCCGTCGTCGTCGGACTGCTCTGGCGGGCGGCCGGGCGGGCGCTGCCCGGGCTGCGCCGGCGCGGCGGGCTGGTGCTCCTCACGGGCGCGCTCGTGGCCGGTGCGCCGTCGCTGCTGCTCGACGTCCAGCAGTCGAAGCACGTCGTCTGGGACGGCGCCTGGCCGCTGCCGGCCGGCCAGGTCGAGGCCGCGCGCTGGGTGCGTGCGCACAGCCGCCCGACCGACGTCCTGGTCACCAACGACCACTGCCGCTCCGAGAACGACTGGGCGGTCCCGGGCCAGAACTGCTGGAACTCGCTCTCGTTCTGGCTCAGTGCCTACTCCGAGCGCTCGGTGCTCGTGGAGGGCTGGGCGTACTCGCCGCGGCTGATGTCGGAGAAGTCCGCCAGCTTCTGGGACCAGCCGCTGCTCAAGTTCAACGACGACGCGATCCACCACCCGACCGCCGACATCCTCCGGGAGCTGCGGGACCGGTACCACGTCCGGTACCTGGTGGCGGACCGCAAGCCGGCTCCGGAGTCGCCGCTCCTGAAGTCCCTCGCCACCCCCGTCTTCGACAACGGCCGGGTGGCCGTGTACGAGCTCTCCTGACCCGACAAGCAGATCGCATGGGTTCCCACATGGTTTCCACCAACGAGTCGACCGACGCGGCCACGGTGCCGGACGCCGCGGAGCAGGGCTCCGCCGGCGGCGGCAAGGCCAACCGCCAGATCCCGTCCTTCCTGGTCATCGGGGTGCTGAGCACGCTGTTCTACCTCGGGCTGTACGTCGTGGCCCGGATGGTGGTCAACCCCCAGGCCGCCAACCTGATCGCGCTCGCGGTGAGCGCCGTCGCCAACACCGCCGCCAACCGGCGGTTCACCTTCGGGATCACCGGCAGCGAGGGGGCGCTGCGCCACCAGCTGCAGGGGGCCGTCGCGTTCGTGATCGGGCTCGCGCTGAGCTCCGGCGTGCTCGCCCTGCTCGACGTGGCGGCCCCGCACGCCTCCAAGGTCGTCGAGGTCGGCGGCCTGATCGTGGCGAACGGCCTGGCCACCGTGGTCCGCTTCCTGCTGATGAAGGTGTGGGTCTTCAAGAAGTGATGCGGGCGGCCGAGCCGTCCCGGTCGGCGCTGCGGCGCAGCGGCCGGGGCGTCCAGCCGCGCAGCCGCGTGGCCGGTTCCTCGACGAGGTGCCAGGAGAGGGCGGCCAGCACGCCCGTCACGGTGAGCGCGCAGGCCAGGAAGCCTGGCCGGCCGTACGCGGCGCAGCCGACCAGGGCCAGGGCCTGCTCGACGGGGAAGCCGTAGATGTAGACCCCGTACGAGTAGTCGCCGATCCCGTCGAGGCGCCGGCACCAGCGGGGGAGCCGGGCCGCGGCCCAGAACAGCAGGTAGACCAGGGCCGGTTGGCCGAGGGCGCCGAAGCCGCCCCAGCGGAGCGTGGCGGCCAGCGCCACGGCGGAGGCCAGGGCGAGGCGGTCGTCCACCGGTATGCGTTCGGCGTGGAGCCGGCAGGCGGTGCCGAGCAGGAACGTGAAGGCCAGGACGGCGGCGAGGTGCCAGGTGAGCCGGCCGAGGAGCGGCAGGGTGGCGCCCGGTCCGCCGGCCGGGGGCACGTCCGGGGGCAGGTCGGTGGCGCCGGAGAGGATCAGTACCCAGAGCGCGAGCGCCAGCGCGGGGACGGCGGCCGGCCGCCGCAGCAGCCCGGCCAGGGCGAGCAGGGCGGCCAGGAGGTAGCACAGGAGCTCGTACTTGAGCGACCACAGGGCGCCGTTGAGGCTGCCGTCGAAGTTCGTCCCGGCGCGGATGCCCGTGGCGATGACTCCGGAGACGTCCCAGCCCGCGGTCGGGCTGCTGCTGCCGAGGCTGGTGACGTAGCTGAGCGGTCCGTCCGAGCGGTCCCAGAAGCCGGTGAGGGTGCCGTGCTGCCACCGGTAGAGCACGGGCATCAGGACGGCGGCGGACAGGAGCAGCGAGACCCAGAGCCCGGGGACGATCCGCAGGGCGCGGTGCCAGACGAACCGCAGGGTGCCGAGGCGCCGGGCGCTGCCGGTGATGACGAAACCGGAGATCGCGAAGAAGCCGAGGACCGCGCTCTTGCCCAGGTCGGTCTGCTGCCCGCTCCAGGACCACAGCGGGTCCTGGCGGCCCCAGCCGAGCGGGTAGACGTGCGACACCACCACGGTGGCGGCGAGCACCAGGCGCAGCGCCCCGAAGGCGTTCGCCCGGCCGGCGGTCAGGTCGGCGAAGGTCCCGCGCCGGAAACGCTCTCCGATGGCTCCCCCTCGTGCGCGGATGCGGGTGCGGCGCCCGGAGCCGTGCTCCGGGCGCCGCGGGACGACGGGTCGGCCGTTATGCGACCGGCGCGGTGCTCTGGGCGGTCCACAGCTCGCGGACGGCCTCGCGCAGGGTGCGGCGGGGGGTCCAGCCGAGGCTGTCGCGGGCGACGGTGACGTCGAGCTGCTGCCACTCGGTCTCCGGGCCGGTGCCGTCGGGGGCCGGGACCTCGGTGATCTCGGTGGGCACGCCGCTCTCCTCGATCAGGAGCTCGACCAGGTGGCGGGCGGTGGAGGCGGAGCCGGTGCCGACGTTGACGACCGGCGGGGCCGAGCGGTCGGCGGCGGCCAGCAGGACGGCGTCGAGGGTGTCGGTGAGGTCGACGAAGTCGCGCAGGGCGGTGAGCGGCTGCAGCGAGAGCTGCGCGGTCTCGCCGGCCGCGCGGGCGGCGTCGAGCTTGGCGGCCATGACGCCGAGCAGGCTGTGGCCGGGCTGGCCGGCGCCGACGACGTTGCCGAGCCGCAGCACGACGCCGGAGATCCGGCCGGCCTCGACGGCGCGCACGACGGCCTCGGTGGCGGCGAGCTTGAGCTTGCCGTACTCCATGACCGGGGCGGCCGGGTCGCTCTCGCGCTGGCTGGTGCCGACCGGGGCCATGCCGTACTCGTGGACGGTGCCGAGGTGGACCAGGCGGGCGGGGGAGGCCATGGCGGCGACGGCCTCGATCAGCCGCTCGGTGAGGACGACGTTGGCCTGGTACATCTGCTCGTCGTTCAGGCCCCACATGCCGCCGGCCGCGTTGACGACGGTGTCGATCCGCTCGCGGTCGAGCAGCGCGGTGAGCTCGGCGGGGTCGCCGTTGGAGAGGTCGAAGGCGACGAACCGGCCGGGCGCCGGCTCGGCCGGGGCCTTGCGGGCGAGGCTGAGCACCTCGGCGCCCTGCGCCAGGAGGCGGGCGCCGAGCACCCGGCCGATGAAGCCGGTGCCACCGAGGACGGCCACCCGGGCCGGTGCCGTGTGCGGAGCGGTCATTGCGGGGACTCCAGGGGGTTCGTGGGTCAGCGGGGACGGCGGGCCGTGCTGGTGGCGTTGCGCAGCAGGGCCTTCGCACCGTCCCACTGGCCGGCGCGCATCGCGCCCGGGACCAGGGTGAGGGCGTGGATGCGGGCGGACAGGTGGATCCGGGCGGCGCGCGCCGCCCGCGGCCAGCCCTGCGCGTCGAGGCGGTCGGCGGCGTCGAGGAAGTAGCGCCGGGCCTCGGTGAAGCGGGTGCCGCTGAACGCGGACGAGGAGGAGATGCTGACGGCGTGCCGGCGGTACTGGAAGGCGCGGACGTCGTCGATGACCATCTGCTCGCCGGCCTGGAGGAGGTCGATGACCAGGGCGAGGTCCTGGATGATCTCCAGGTTGTCGCGGAAGCCGGTGGTCCGCACGGCCTCGGTGCGCCAGCAGATGGACGGGAAGTAGAGCCAGTTGCCCTTGAGCAGGCTGACGGCGAGCTCCTCGCCGTCCATCAGGACGCGGCCCTGCGCCTTGGGCGCGTAGATGCGGCGCTTGGACTCGTCGGCGAGCGAGGTGCTCGGCCGGCCGTCGCTGCCGATGACCTGGACGCCGGGCTGGATCATCGCGACGCCGGGGTGCTGGGCGAGGATCGAGCGGATCGTGGCCACGTAGTTGGGCAGCATCACGTCGTCGGTGCCCATGAACATCATGTGCTCGTGCTCGGCCATGCCCAGGCACTTGCGGTAGTTGCCGGTGACGCCGAGGTTCTGCTCGTTGCGGAAGTACCGCACCCGCGGGTCGCCGAGCTCCGCGAACCACTCCGGGACCCCGGGCTCCTTGCCGTCGTCCACGACGGTCAGCCGCCAGTCCGGGTCGGTCTGGGCCAGGACGCTGCGGACCGCCTCCTGCATCAGTGCGACGTCGCCGTAGTACGGAAGCAGGATTTCCAGAGTGGTCATGGTGGAGGCACATCCGGTGGTCGGGTTCGGGGCCTGCGGGCGGGAGCACGACCCCGCGGCGGGCCCATCATACTGAGCCCCGCGCGGCCCCCCGCCGACGGCGATGCCCGGACCGGGGCCGCTGCGGGCGGCCGGTCCGGGCACCGGTCGGTTCAGTTGGTGCGCAGGCCCTCGGTGTACGCCAGGCACTGCCGGTAGTCAGGCAGAAGGCCGCTCGCGATCGCCTCGGCGAGCGTGGGCGCGGCCGCGTCGCGGGCCGACAGCTGGGGGGCGTCGGCGGGCCACTCGATGCCGAGGTCCGGGTCGAGCGGGTGCACCGCGTGCTCGCCGGTCGGGTTGTACGTCTCGGAGCAGACGTACGACAGGGTGGCGTCGTCGGTCAGCGCGCAGAAGCCGTGGCCGACGCCCTCGGGGATGTAGACGGACTTGCGTTCGGCATCGTCGAGGCGGACGAACTCCCACTTCCCGAAGGCGGGGGAGCCCACCCGCAGGTCGACGACCACGTCCAGGACGGCGCCGCGCACGCAGCTGACGTACTTGGCCTGGCCGGGCGGGACGTCGGCGAAGTGGATGCCGCGCACGACGTCCTTGGCCGACACCGACAGGTTGCCCTGGGCGAGCCGCAGCGGGTGGCCGACGACCTCCTCCAGGCGGTCGAAGCGGTACCACTCCATGAACAGGCCGCGCGGGTCGCCGTGCTGCTGCGGGGTGACCTCGAAGGCGCCGGGGATGGACAGTTCACGGAACTTCACTTGGCCGCCTCCTCGTCGAGCAGCGCGACCAGGTAGTCGCCGTAGCCGCTCTTGCGCAGCGGCTCGGCCAGCTCGCGCAGCTGCTCGGCGTCGATCAGGCCGGCCCGCCAGGCGGCCTCCTCGATGCAGCCGATCTTGAAGCCCTGGCGCTCCTCGATGACCCGGACGAACTCCGAGGCCTGGACCATCGAGACGAACGTGCCGGTGTCCAGCCAGGCGGTGCCGCGGTCGAGGACGGTGACGTGCAGCTCGCCGAGCTTGAGGTACTCCTCGTTGACGGCGGTGATCTCCAGCTCGCCGCGGGCGCTCGGGGTCAGGCCGCGGGAGATCTCCACGACGCGGTTGTCGTAGAAGTAGAGGCCGGGCACGGCGTAGCGGGACTTCGGGGCGTCCGGCTTCTCCTCGATGGAGATGACCTGGCCGTTGTCGTCGAACTCGACGACGCCGTAGGCGGTCGGGTCGGCGACCGGGTAGGCGAAGACCATGCCGCCCTTGGGGTCGGTGCGCTGGGCGAGCCGGGTGCCGAGGCCGCTGCCGTGGAAGATGTTGTCGCCCAGGATCAGCGCGACCGGCTCGTCGCCGATGAAGTCGGCGCCGAGGACGAAGGCCTGGGCGATGCCCTCGGGCTTCTCCTGGACGGCGTACTCCAGCTTCAGGCCGAACTGGGAGCCGTCGCCGAGCAGGCGCTGGAACTGCTCCTGGTCCTGGGGGGTGGTAATGATCAGGATCTCGCTGATCCCCGCCATGACCAGGGTCGACAGCGGGTAGTAGATCATCGGCTTGTCGAAGACCGGGAGGAGCTGCTTCGAGACAGCCCGGGTCAGCGGCCAGAGTCGGGAGCCGGTGCCGCCGGCCAAGAGGATTCCACGCATGCCGAGCAGCTTATGTGAGGTCCGGGGGCGCTCCGGAAGCCCCCGTCGGCCCGGGGTCCGGGGTTCGATTCACCCCGGTAGACTGCCCGCACTATGCGCATCCTCGTCACCGGCGGCGCCGGCTTCATCGGTTCAGAGTTCGTCCGCCAGCTGCTCGGCGCCGACGCAACGGATCAGATCACCGTCTTCGACAAGCTCACCTACTCGGGCGTCGAGGCCAACCTGGCCCCGGTCGCCGACCACAGCGGCTACGCCTTCGTGCGCGGCGACATCTGCGACGCCGACGCCGTCGACCAGGTGATGCCCGGACACGACGTGGTCGTGCACTTCGCGGCCGAGTCGCACGTCGACCGCTCGATCGAGGGCGCCGGCCCGTTCGTGGTGACCAACGTCCTCGGCACCCAGGTGCTGCTGGACGCGGCCCGCAAGCACGGCGTCGCCCGCTTCGTCCACGTCTCCACCGACGAGGTGTACGGCTCGATCTCCGAGGGCTCGTGGACCGAGGAGTGGCCGCTCGCCCCGAACTCCCCGTACTCCGCCTCCAAGGCCGGTTCCGACCTGCTGGCGCTCGCCTACCACCGCACCCACGGCATGGACGTGGTGGTCACCCGCTGCTCCAACAACTACGGGCACTACCAGTTCCCGGAGAAGGTCATCCCGCTGTTCACCACGAACCTGCTGGA
Source organism: Kitasatospora sp. NPDC059722 (assembly GCF_042733235.1). Taxonomy (NCBI): domain Bacteria; kingdom Bacillati; phylum Actinomycetota; class Actinomycetes; order Kitasatosporales; family Streptomycetaceae; genus Kitasatospora; species Kitasatospora sp. NPDC059722. Next base: position 54,076 of record NZ_JBHWGD010000016.1, on the reverse strand, counting down.
CGGCAAGAAGGTGCCCCTGTACGGCACCGGCGGCAACATCCGCGACTGGCTGCACGTCTCCGACCACTGCCGCGGCATCGAGCTCGCCATGCGCAAGGGCCGCGCCGGCGAGGTCTACAACATCGGCGGCGGCACCGAGCTGACCAACAAGGAGCTCACCGAGCTGCTGCTCCAGGCCGCGGGCGCCGACTGGTCGTCCGTGGAGCCGGTCGCCGACCGCAAGGGCCACGACCTGCGCTACTCGCTGGACATCACCAAGATCAGCGAGGAGCTCGGCTACGCCCCGCAGGTCCGCTTCGAGGACGGCCTCGCGGCCACCATCGCCTGGTACCGCGAGAACCGCGCCTGGTGGGAGCCGCTGAAGGCCAAGGCCGCGCTGCGATGACGAACCCGGTGGCCAGGCTGCTGGGGGCGCTGCCCCCCGGCGTGCGGCTCGTCGCGGGGGGCACCGTCGTGCTCGGTGCCTCCTCGTACATCTTCCTGGCGCTCGCCGGGCACGGCCTGGACACCACGCAGGTGGCCGGCGTCTCCATGCTGTGGACGCTGGTCATGTCGGTCGGGTACGGCCTGTTCTCGCCGGTCGAGCTGGAGCTGAACCGGCTGGTGGCCGCCCGCGACGTGGCCGGCCACGGCCCCGGCCCGGCCATCCGCCGGGTGCTGCTGGCCACCGCCGCCGTGCTGGCCGTCGTGCTGGCCGGCGTCGCGGTGGCGGCCCGCCCGATCGCGGACCGCTTCTTCTCCGGCGACATCGGCCTGGTGGCCGGCATGGGCGGCGCCCTGGTCGGCCTGGCCGTCAGCTCGGTGGCCCGCGGCGCGCTGGCCGGCCTCGGCCGGTTCGGCTCCTACGGCCTCCAGCTGGGCGTCGACGGCGGTCTGCGGATCGGTCTGGCCGCGCTGATCCCGCTGTTCGGCGTGCACTCGGCGTTCGCGTTCAGCCTGATCCTCGTCGTGGCGCCGCTCGCCGCCTCGGTGATCGGGATGCGCTCGGTGCTCGCCGACCGGCGCGGCGGCCCGGCCCCGGCCTGGCGCGACGTCGTCACCGGGCTCGGCCTGCTGACCGGCTCGACGCTGCTCGCGCAGCTCATGGTCAACGCCGCGGTGGTGAGCGTGGGCGCGCTCTCGCCCTCCTCCAAGGCGCTGATCGCCGCGCTGCTCAACGCGGTGGTGCTGGCCCGGGTGCCGCTCTTCGCGTACGCGGCCATCCAGGCCTCGCTGGTCTCCTCGCTGTCCGGCGCCGCGGCGGCCGGCAACCACGGGGAGTTCCGCAAGGTCCTGCTGCGCACCGGCGGCATCGTCGCCCTGATGTGCACCGCGGCCGGCGTGCCGACGGTGATCCTCGGCCCGTGGGCGATCCGGCTGTTCTTCAAGGCGCAGGACGTGCTCGGCTCGGCCGACTTCCTGTGGCTGTCGCTCGGCACGCTCTGCTACATGCTCGCGACCGTCTTCGGCCAGGCGCTGCTCTCGCTCGGCCGCCACCAGCGGCAGCTGCTGTCCTGGCTGGCCGGCACGGTGGTGCTCGTCGCCGTCACCGCGGTGCCGGGGGCGATCGCGACCCGCGTCGAACTGGCCTACCTGGCTGGTGCCGCGGTGAGCGCTGCTGCCATGCTGTGGGCGCTCGCGCGGTCCCTGACGGCTCCGGCCGCGACCGCCGTGGAACCGGGTGCAACCATGGCGGCGCGTCAGTCGTCAGAAGTCTGACACCATCTGCGCGGGCCCCGTACAACCGGCGGCGGCAGTCCGTTCCGCCGCGCCTTTTAAACTGTCATTACTCTGGCCACGCCACACAGCCGCTGAAAGGCGCTCCCCGTCGTGCATCTCACCGTCATCACTTCGATCACCGGCGTGCTGGTGCTCGTCTACATCCTGGAGCTGCTGCGCCGACAGCAGCTCCGGGAGAAGTACGCGGCGATCTGGCTCGCGATCGGCGTCGTCGTCGCGCCGCTCGGGTTCTTCCCGACGATCCTGGACTCCACCGCCCGCCGGCTCGGCATCGCCTCCGGCGTCAGCCTGGTCCTGTTCGCGGGCTTCATCCTGGTGCTGATGGTCTCGCTGCACCTGAGCTGGGAGGCCTCCCGGCTGGAGGCCGAGACCCGCACGCTGGCCGAGGACGTCGCGATGATGCGCGCGTACCTGGCCGAGCACCACGACTACCCGATCGCGCGCAGCAACAACGACGCCGCCAAGGCGAACGACCCCGGGGTGACGGCATGATCGACGGCAAGCGGGTACTGATCATCCTCCCGGCCTGGAACGAGGCCGAGGGGCTGCCCAAGATCCTGCGGGAGATCCAGCAGAAGCTGCCCGGCGTCGACACCCTGGTCGTCGACGACGGCTCGGTGGACGACACCGCGGCCGTCGCCGCCGCGCACGGCTCCAAGGTCGCCCAGCTGCCCTACAACCTGGGCGTCGGCGGCGCGATGCGCTTCGGCTACCGCTACGCGCACCTGCACGACTACGACATCGCGCTGCAGTGCGACGCCGACGGCCAGCACGACCCGTCGTACGTGCCGACGCTGATCGCCAAGCTGGACGAGGCGGACCTGGTCATCGGGGCCCGCTTCGCCGGCGAGGGCTCGTACAAGGTGCGCGGCCCGCGCTCCTGGGCGATGAAGCTGCTCTCCGTGGTGCTGTCCCGGGTCGCCCGCACGCGGCTCACCGACACCACCTCGGGCTTCAAGGCCTGCAACAAGCCGATGATCGAGTTCTTCTCCCAGTGGTACCCGGTCGAGTACCTGGGCGACACGATCGAGAGCATGGTCGGCGCCGCCCGCTGCGGTTTCGTGATCCGGCAGGTGCCGGTCGCGATGCGCGAGCGGACCACCGGCACGCCCAGCGCCTCCCCGATCAAGGCGACGATCTACCTCGCCCGGGCCGGCCTGGTCCTGCTGCTGGCGATGATCCGCCGGATGCCCAAGCACCTCAAGCTGATCCAGCCGGCCACCAAGAAGGCCGCGGCACCGCGCCGCGAACTGGCCGGCCGTAGCTGATCACGGCGCGTGACCGCCGGGCCCGTACCCCGTGACCGAACGGGTGGGGCCCGGCATCGGCTTGCTAGCGTGTCGGGCGTGGACGTCCCGTCGGCTTTCCGGGGACGTTCCGTGGCGACCGGGTGCCCCCCGGCCGGCGCCCGCCGACCCCGCTCGCCCGGCGAGCCGGCCCGACCTGCGGCAGAGTGCCGCTTCACGGAAGCGAATTGACATGACGGATTTGGCACCGGACGTCGTCGGCGCCCCCTCCAGCACGCCCGGCGGCGCCAGAGGCGCGTCGTCCGGAGAGACGACGACGGCCCGGGCGGGCGGCCGCTTCGAGCGCTGGACCGAGAAGCGCTGGTTCCTCCCGCTGGGGGAGGGCGTGGTCAGCGTCGTCGTCGCCCTCGGGTTCATGCTGCTGTGCACGCACATCAGCGTCAATCCCGTCACCCGGATCGGCCAGGTCAGCGGCCTCGCCAAGATCCAGCAGTACGCGGCGCTGCTCGGCATCCCCGTCCTCGCGGTGCTGCTGTTCCTCGCCTACCGCGGCACGCTGCGCTACTACCAGGTCGCGCAGCGCCTGGCGTGCGCGGCCGTCGCGGGCCTCGGCACCGGTGTCGTCGCCGGCGGCATCGTGGTCGCGCTGCACGGCACCCCGTGGGGCCTGGGCGGCCAGGAGGGCGACCCCGGCAACCTCATGGGCATGGCCAACGACATGATGCGCGGCAAGGGCCTGCCGGGGGTCTACCCCCCGCTGTTCCCCGCCCTGCTCGCGGTCTGGGCCAAGCTCTTCCACCACGGCGTCGCCGGCGTGGGCCACGCGCTCAAGGACCTGCAGCTGATCCTCAGCGCGCTGGTCGGGCCGATGGCCTACCTCTCGTGGCGGATGCTGCTGCGCCCGTTCTGGGCGATGGCCGTCGCCGTGCCGACCTCGATCGTCTTCCTCGACCCGATCCGCCCGTACAGCCACGGCTCGATGCTGGTGCTGCTGCCGCTGCTGGCGGCCTGCTTCCGTGAGATCCGCCGCGCCGACGAGCTCTCGGTCCGTTCCGCGGTGCTGCGCGGCCTCGGCTTCGGCGCCGCGTTCGGCGTGATGTTCCTCTGGTACTCGGGCTGGTACCTGTGGGCCGCGCCCGGCTCGTTCATCCTCGGCCTGATGCTGTTCCCGTGGCGGCGGGGCCGGGTCGCGATCAAGCGCGCGCTCGTGTTCCTCGGCACCCTGCTGGTCACCGCCGCCGTGATCGGCGCGCCGCTGCTGTACCAGCTGGTCCGCCTGGGCGCCACGACGATGGACCGCTACGCGTACATCAACACCTACATCGACCCGGCGTACGTCATGGGCTGGGCCTCCGACCGCGCCGGAGACCTGACCTACCACGACTACCCGGCATCGGGCGAGCTGGCCGGCCAGACCGGTTTCGGCGTCCTGCTGCTCCTGGGCGTGGGCATCGGCGTGGGCCTCGGCCTGCGCAACGTCGTGGTCCGCACCGCGGGCTTCGTGCTCGCCGGCGCCTGGCTGCTGCGCTTCTGGTTCGCCTCCCACATGGAGCACACCCAGGCCGTCCAGCTGTACCCGCGCACCACCTGGATCATCTTCTACTGCCTGATCATCCTGGCCGTCCTCGGCGTGATGCTCACGTACGAGCGCGTCTTCGGCTGGATCCGCGGCACGCTGGAGGAGGTCGCCCCGGCCCGGGCCGCCCGGATCTCGCCGCGCGTGCTGTCCCAGCTGGCCGCCGGCCTGATCTGCGCGATCGCCCTGTTCGCCACCATGGGCGGCTCGTGGTCGGCCAACCGCTTCATGCCGTCCACCAACCCGGGCGTCGAGGACATGGGCCTGGACGCGCTGCGTGCCCACCTGCAGCAGCTGGACAACGGGAAGTGCCCCAAGTACTCGCCGTACAACGGGAAGCAGGCCTGCAACCCGATCAACATGAACCTGTCCGAGTACACCTTCGGGCCGGACCAGAAGAAGCTCTACTGCGCCAACGCGACCTCGAAGGAGTACGACGTCGTGTGCGGCCGCCCGCCGAAGGACTGACCCCCAACGGGTGACGATCGGGGCCGGTGAGGTACACCTCACCGGCCCCGATTGGCATCCGGGCTGCTCCATGTGGCAGTATGTCCAAGTTGCTCGGTTGAGTGCCGATGCTGCGCGCCTCCCGCCGGGAGGACCGGAAGCGAGTCCCAGGTACTCGTCGTTCCCGTGATGGCCGTCAAGCGTGAGTTCTACGCCACGGCAGCTGCGGGGCGAAAGTACGGGAATCTTCCGGGAAGCGTGAGCGGGGTCTCGGCCCGGCTCCCCCACCCCGAAATCTTGAAACCGACGAGTTCTTCGCCGGTTTTTTGCAAGCGCGAGTGCGACACGCCCGAGCGCGGGGGTCGGAGAGGGAGTCGTGCGGCAACTAAGGACAAAGGACTACTGAGTAGCCATGGCGGGACAGAAGATCCGCATCCGGCTCAAGGCCTACGACCACGAGGTCATCGACTCCTCGGCGAAGAAGATCGTCGAGACGGTGATTCGTACTGGTGCGCAGGTCGCGGGCCCGGTGCCGCTGCCCACTGAGAAGAACGTGTACTGCGTCATCCGCTCGCCGCACAAGTACAAGGACTCGCGCGAGCACTTCGAGATGCGCACTCACAAGCGTCTGATCGACATCCTCGACCCCACGCCGAAGACGGTTGACTCGCTCATGCGTCTCGACCTGCCGGCGGGCGTCGACATCGAGATCAAGCTCTGAGAGGCGCACCGAAGATGGCTAAGCAGATTAAGGGCATCCTGGGCGAGAAGCTCGGCATGACCCAGGTCTGGGACGAGAACAACCGGATCGTTCCGGTGACCGTCGTCAAGGCTGGGCCCAATGTCGTGACCCAGGTCCACACCGCCGACAGCCCGGCCGGCTACGACGCCGTCCAGATCGGCTTCGGCGAGATCGACCCGCGCAAGGTGAACAAGCCCCTCGCGGGTCACTTCGCCAAGGCCGGTGTCACCCCCCGCCGCCACCTGGTCGAGCTCCGTACCGCGGACGCCTCCGAGTACACCCTCGGCCAGGAGATCACCGCGGAGCTGTTCGAGGCGGGTGTCAAGGTCGACGTGACCGGCACCTCCAAGGGCAAGGGCTTCGCCGGTGTCATGAAGCGCCACAACTTCCGGGGCCTCGGCGCCGGTCACGGTGTGCAGCGCAAGCACCGCTCGCCCGGCTCGATCGGTGGCTGCGCCACCCCGGGTCGCGTGTTCAAGGGCGTGAGGATGGCCGGCCGGATGGGCCACGAGCGTGTGACCACCCAGAACCTGACCATCCATGCCGTTGACGCGGAGAAGGGGCTGCTCCTGATCAAGGGCGCAATCCCGGGCCCGAACGGCGGCCTCGTCCTCGTCCGCACCGCGGCGAAGGGGCTGTGAGGATATGAGCACCATTGACATCCTGTCGCCCTCGGGCGACAAGACCGGCAGCCTCGAGCTGCCGGCCGAGATCTTCGACGCGAAGGTCAGCGTTCCGCTGATGCACCAGGTCGTCGTGGCGCAGCTCGCTGCGGCCCGTCAGGGCACCCACAAGACCAAGACTCGTGCCGAGGTCCGCGGTGGCGGCAAGAAGCCGTACCGCCAGAAGGGCACCGGCCGCGCCCGTCAGGGCTCGACCCGCGCCCCGCAGTTCGCCGGCGGTGGCGTCGTGCACGGTCCCGTGCCGCGCGACTACTCGCAGCGGACCCCGAAGAAGATGATCGCCGCCGCCCTGCGCGGTGCGCTCACCGACCGGGCCCGCCACAACCGCATCCACGTCGTCACCGACGTGGTCGCGACCGAGGCGCCGTCGACCAAGGCCGCCAAGGGTCTGTTCGGCAAGATCACCGAGCGCAAGAACATCCTCCTCGTCGTCGAGCGTGCCGACGAGCTGGGTCTGAAGAGCGCCCGGAACCTGCCGCACGTGCACATCCTGGACGCCGGTCAGCTGAACACCTACGACGTGCTCGTCTCCGACGACGTGGTCTTCACCCAGGCCGCCTTCGAGCGTTTCGTGGCGGGTCCCGCCGCGTCCGCCAAGGCCGTGGCTGCTGAGGGCGAGCTCGAAGGGAGCGCCGCCTGATGGCTGCAGAGATCACGAGCAAGACGTTCACGGACCCCCGTGACGTCCTGGTGAAGCCGGTCATCTCGGAGAAGAGCTACTCGCTCCTCGACGAGAACAAGTACACGTTCGTCGTGTCGCCCGGTGCCAACAAGACCCAGATCAAGCAGGCCGTCGAGGCGGTCTTCTCGGTCAAGGTCGAGTCCGTCAACACGCTCAACCGTCAGGGCAAGCGCAAGCGCTCCAAGACGGGCTTTGGCAAGCGCAAGGACACCAAGCGCGCCATCGTGACGCTGGCTGAGGGCAACCGCATCGACATCTTCGGTGGTCCGGTCTCCTAACGGAGATCGTGATCGTCGATAAGGACGAGGACGAGAGAGCCAAATGGGCATCCGCAAGTACAAGCCGACTACGCCGGGCCGTCGTGGCTCCAGCGTGGCCGACTTCGTAGAGATCACGCGGTCCACGCCGGAGAAGTCGCTGGTTCGCCCCCTGCACAGCAAGGGCGGCCGTAACAACGCCGGTCGGATCACCGTTCGCCACCAGGGTGGCGGTCACAAGCGCGCCTACCGCGTGATCGACTTCCGTCGTCACGACAAGGACGGCGTGCCGGCCAAGGTCGCGCACATCGAGTACGACCCGAACCGCACCGCGCGCATCGCGCTCCTGCACTACGCGGACGGCGAGAAGCGCTACATCATCGCGCCGCGCGGCATCGCGCAGGGTGACCGGATCGAGAACGGCGCTGGCGCCGACATCAAGCCGGGCAACAACCTGCCGCTTCGCAACATCCCGGTCGGTACCACCATCCACGCGGTGGAGCTGCGTCCCGGTGGCGGTGCCAAGATGGCCCGCTCCGCCGGTGCCGGCATCCAGCTGCTCGCGCGTGAGGGCAAGATGGCGCACCTGCGCATGCCCTCCGGCGAGATCCGCCTGGTCGACGCGCGCTGCCGCGCCACCGTCGGCGAGGTCGGCAACGCCGAGCAGTCGAACATCAACTGGGGCAAGGCCGGCCGTATGCGCTGGAAGGGCGTCCGCCCGACCGTGCGTGGTGTCGCCATGAACCCGATCGACCACCCGCACGGTGGTGGTGAGGGTAAGACCTCTGGTGGCCGCCACCCGGTCTCGCCGTGGGGCCAGAAGGAGGGTCGCACTCGTAGCCCGAAGAAGGCTTCGAACGCCCTCATCGTGCGCCGCCGCAAGACCAACAAGAAGCGCTAGGAGCAGGTCAGATGCCGCGCAGTCTCAAGAAGGGCCCCTTCATCGACGGCCACCTTCTCAAGAAGGTGGACGCGCAGAACGAGGCGGGTACCCAGAACGTCATCAAGACCTGGTCCCGTCGCTCCGTGATCTTCCCGGCCATGCTCGGCCACACGATCGCGGTGCACGATGGCCGTAAGCACGTCCCGGTGTTCGTCACCGAGTCGATGGTCGGCCACAAGCTCGGCGAGTTCGCGCCGACGCGTACCTTCCGCGGTCACGTCAAGGACGACCGCAAGTCGAAGCGTCGCTAGTCGCCAGCGAGATTACCGACTCAATGACTTACACCAGCAAGGGGACAACCATGGAAGCCAGGGCCCAGGCGCGGTACATCCGCGTCACGCCCATGAAGGCCCGCCGCGTGGTGGACCTCATCCGTGGCCTGCCGGCCACGGAGGCCCAGGCCGTCCTGCGTTTCGCTCCGCAGGCCGCCACCGTGCCCGTCGGCAAGGTGCTCGACAGCGCCATTGCCAACGCCGCGCACAACTACAACCACTCCAACGTGGACGACCTCGTCATCAGCGAGGCGTACGTTGACGAGGGCCCGACCCTGAAGCGGTTCCGTCCGCGTGCGCAGGGTCGTGCCTACCGGATCCGCAAGCGGACCAGCCACATCACCGTGGTCGTCAGCAGCAAGGAAGGGACCCGGTAATGGGCCAGAAGGTTAACCCGCACGGGTTCCGCCTCGGCATCAGCACGGACTTCAAGTCCCGCTGGTACGCCGACAAGCTGTACAAGGACTACGTCAAGGAAGACGTCGCCATTCGTCGCATGATGACGAAGGGCATGGAGCGCGCCGGCATCTCCAAGGTCGAGATCGAGCGCACCCGCGACCGCGTCCGCGTTGACATCCACACCGCTCGCCCCGGCATCGTCATCGGCCGCCGTGGCACCGAGGCCGACCGCATCCGCGGCGACCTCGAGAAGCTGACCGGCAAGCAGGTCCAGCTGAACATCCTCGAGGTCAAGAACCCCGAGCTGGACGCCCAGCTCGTGGCTCAGGGCGTCGCGGAGCAGCTGTCCTCCCGCGTCTCCTTCCGCCGTGCCATGCGCAAGTCGATGCAGGGCACCATGAAGTCCGGCGCCAAGGGCATCAAGGTCCAGTGCTCCGGTCGTCTCGGCGGCGCCGAGATGAGCCGTTCGGAGTTCTACCGCGAGGGCCGTGTGCCGCTGCACACCCTGCGCGCGAACGTCGACTACGGCTTCTTCGAGGCCAAGACGACCTTCGGCCGCATCGGTGTGAAGGTCTGGATCTACAAGGGCGACGTCAAGAACATCGCCGAGGTCCGCGCTGAGAACGCCGCTGCCCGCTCGGGCAACCGCCCGGCCCGTCCCGAGGGTGGTCGTCCCGCCCGCGGTGGCGAGCGCCGTGGTGGCGAGCGCGGTGGCCGTGGCCGTCGCCCCGCCGCTGCCGAGGCCCCCGCGGCCGCGGCCGCCGAGGCTCCGGCTGCCGAGAACACCGGAACGGAGGCCTGACCGTCATGCTGATCCCCCGTCGGGTCAAGCACCGCAAGCAGCACCACCCCAAGCGCCGCGGCGCTGCCAAGGGTGGCACCGAGCTCGCGTTCGGCGAGTACGGCATCCAGGCCGTCACCCCGGCCTACGTGACGAACCGGCAGATCGAGTCCGCTCGTATCGCCGTCACCCGTCACATCAAGCGTGGCGGCAAGGTCTGGATCAACATCTACCCGGACCGTCCGCTCACCAAGAAGCCGGCCGAGACCCGCATGGGTTCCGGTAAGGGTTCGCCCGAGTGGTGGATCGCGAACGTGCACCCGGGTCGGGTCATGTTCGAGCTGTCGTACCCCAACGAGAAGGTGGCTCGTGAGGCGCTGACCCGCGCTGCTCACAAGCTCCCGATGAAGTGCCGGATCATCCGGCGCGAGGCAGGTGAGAGCTGATGTCGGCCGGCACCAAGGCTGCTGACCTCCGCGAGCTGGACAACGAGGGTCTCGTTGCCAAGCTCCGTGAGGCCAAGGAGGAGCTGTTCAACCTCCGCTTCCAGGCGGCGACCGGGCAGCTCGACAACCACGGACGGCTCAAGCTCGTCCGTAAGGACATCGCGCGGATCTACACCCTGATGCGCGAGCGCGAGCTGGGCATCGAGACGGTGGAGAACGCCTGATGACTGAGAACACCAACGAGACGCGCGGTTTCCGCAAGACCCGTGAGGGTCTCGTCGTCAGCGACAAGATGGACAAGACCGTCGTCGTCGCCGTCGAGGACCGCGTCAAGCACGCTCTGTACGGCAAGGTCATCCGCCGTACGAACAAGCTGAAGGCGCACGACGAGGCGAACGCCTGCGGCATCGGCGACCGGGTCCTCCTCGCGGAGACCCGCCCGCTGTCCGCGACGAAGCGCTGGCGCGTCGTCGAGATCCTCGAGAAGGCCAAGTAACGAAGTTGATGCGGTACGGCCGTATGTGCACCAGGCCCCGTGCGGGCGCTGGTGTGAGCAGCGGCCGGCCCGTCAGCTCTCGTTGACGATCAGGAGAAAGCTGTGATCCAGCAGGAGTCGCGACTGCGAGTCGCCGACAACACGGGCGCGAAGGAAATCCTTTGCATCCGCGTTCTCGGTGGTTCCGGTCGCCGCTACGCCGGCATCGGGGACGTCATCGTCGCGACCGTCAAGGACGCGATCCCCGGCGGTTCGGTGAAGAAGGGTGACGTCGTCAAGTGCGTCGTCGTCCGTACCGTGAAGTCGCGCCGTCGTCCCGACGGTTCGTACATCCGGTTCGACGAGAACGCCGCCGTCGTCCTCAAGAACACCGAGGGTGACCCCCGTGGCACCCGCATCTTCGGCCCGGTGGGCCGCGAGCTGCGCGACAAGAAGTTCATGAAGATCATCTCGCTTGCGCCGGAGGTGCTCTAACCCATGGCGAACAGCATGAAGATCAAGAAGGGTGACCTGGTTCAGGTCATCACCGGCAAGGACCGCGGCAAGCAGGGCAAGGTCATCCAGGCCATGCCCGCCGAGAACAAGGTCCTGGTCGAGGGTGTGAACCGGGTCAAGAAGCACACCAAGCCGGGCCCGGGCACTCAGGGTGGCATCGTCACCGTCGAGGCCCCGGTGCACGTCTCCAACGTCCAGCTGGTCGTGGAGAAGGACGGCAAGAAGGTCGTCACCCGCGTTGGCTACCGCTTCGATGACGAGGGCAACAAGATCCGCGTTGCCAAGCGAACCGGTGAGGACATCTGATGTCTGAGACGACTGTTGAGAAGGTGACCCCCCGTCTCAAGGAGCGTTACAACTCCGAGATCAAGGGTCAGCTGCAGGAGCAGTTCTCGTACGAGAACGTCATGCTGACGCCCGGCCTGGTCAAGGTCGTCGTCAACATGGGTGTCGGCGAGGCCGCCCGTGACAGCAAGCTGATCGAGGGCGCGATCCGCGACCTGACCGCGATCACCGGTCAGAAGCCGGCCGTGACCAAGGCCCGTAAGTCCATCGCGCAGTTCAAGCTGCGCGAGGGCCAGCCGATCGGCACCCACGTCACCCTCCGCGGTGACCGCATGTGGGAGTTCCTGGACCGTCTGGTGTCGCTGGCCCTGCCGCGTATCCGTGACTTCCGTGGCCTCTCCCCGAAGCAGTTCGACGGCCGTGGCAACTACACGTTCGGTCTGACCGAGCAGGTCATGTTCCACGAGATCGACCAGGACAAGGTCGACCGTCAGCGCGGTATGGACATCACCGTCGTGACCACCGCTCAGACCGACGACGAGGGCCGGGCGCTCCTGCGCGCTCTGGGCTTCCCGTTCAAGGAGGCGTGAGCCAATGGCGAAGAAGTCCCTCATCGCGAAGTCCGAGCGCAAGCCGAAGTTCGGCGTCCGGGCCTACACCCGGTGCCAGCGCTGCGGCCGTCCGCACTCGGTGTACCGCAAGTTCGGCCTCTGCCGTGTCTGCCTTCGTGAGATGGCGCACCGCGGCGAGCTGCCGGGCGTGACCAAGAGCTCCTGGTAGTCCAGAGCTTTAGGCACCGCTAGCGACGCAGAGGTGCCCGGCCCCACATCAGCCCGTTTTGGGCTCCCGTACGGATTCCCGTAAGGTTGTGGGGTCGGGCCCCCTGCCACGGCTTCCCCATGGATGCCCGTGGCCCTTCTCTGGGAGGGCTCGCACCCAGTCTTACGACGCCGCAGGTCCCCTGCGTCTGTGCCCCCGCCGCACTCCTCGGAGTGCGGCGGGGGGACCTGGCGCGGAGAAACCACGGCGAGAGAGGCCTGAGGCCATCATGACCATGACCGACCCCATCGCAGACATGCTCACTCGTCTGCGTAACGCGAACTCGGCGTACCACGACTCCGTGGCGATGCCGGCGAGCAAGATCAAGGCGCACGTCGCCCAGATCCTGCAGCAGGAGGGGTACATCTCCTCCTACAAGGTTGAGGAGCCGGCCGAGGGCGAGGTCGGCAAGAAGCTGACCATCGAGCTCAAGTTCGGTCCCAACCGTGAGCGCTCCATTGCCGGCATCAAGCGCATCAGCAAGCCGGGTCTGCGCGTTTACGCAAAGTCCACCAACCTGCCGAAGGTGCTCGGCGGCCTGGGCGTGGCGATCATCTCCACGTCCTCGGGTCTCCTCACCGACAAGCAGGCCGCCAAGAAGGGCGTAGGCGGAGAAGTTCTCGCCTACGTCTGGTAATTCGGGAAACGGAGGTACAGCAATGTCGCGCATTGGACGGCTGCCCATCCAGGTCCCCGCTGGCGTGGACGTCACCATCGATGGCCAGGCGATCTCGGTGAAGGGCCCCAAGGGTTCCCTCACTCACGTCGTCGCCGCGCCGATCGAGATCGGTAAGGGCGAGGACGGCACGCTGCTCGTCACCCGCCCCAACGACGAGCGTCTGTCGAAGGCCCTGCACGGTCTTTCCCGCACGCTGGTGGCGAACATGATCACCGGCGTGACCGCGGGCTACCGCAAGTCGCTGGAGATCAGCGGTGTCGGCTACCGAGTTCTGGCGAAGGGCTCCGACATGGAGTTCCAGCTGGGCTACAGCCACCCGATCCTGGTCGAGGCCCCCGAGGGCATCTCCTTCGTCGTCGAGTCGGCCACCAAGTTCCACGTGGACGGCATCGACAAGCAGAAGGTCGGCGAGGTCGCCGCGAAGATCCGCAAGCTGCGCAAGCCGGACCCGTACAAGGCCAAGGGTGTCAAGTACGCGGGCGAGGTCATCCGCCGCAAGGTCGGAAAGAGTGGTAAGTAAGCGATGAGTGTCTCTGTCAAGATCGGCAAGGGCAACGCCTACAAGAGCGCCGCTCGCAAGCGCCGCGCGATCCGCGTTCGCAAGCGCGTCGTCGGCACCGAGGTGCGTCCGCGCCTCGTCGTGACGCGTTCGAACCGTCACATGGTCGCCCAGGTCATCGACGACGCCAAGGGTCACACCCTGGCGTCGGCGTCCACCCTCGACGTGTCCATCAAGGGCGCCGAGGGCGACAAGACCGAGCTGGCCAAGAAGGTCGGGAGCCTGGTCGCCGAGCGCGCCAAGGCCGCCGGCATCGAGTCGGTCGTCTTCGACCGCGCGGGCAACCGGTACGCCGGCCGCATCGCCGCCCTGGCGGACGCGGCCCGCGAGGCCGGGCTCGACTTCTAAGCCGCTCGTCGACTCAGTCGACGGACGTAATCGAGAGAGGTAATTCCAATGGCTGGACCCCAGCGCCGCGGTAGCGGCGCCGGCGGTGGCACCGGCGGTGGCGAGCGGCGCGACCGTAAGCGTGACGACCGGGGCAACGCCCCCGCCGTCGAGAAGACCGCTTACGTCGAGCGCGTTGTCGCGATCAACCGTGTCGCCAAGGTTGTCAAGGGTGGTCGTCGCTTCTCCTTCACCGCGCTGGTCGTGGTGGGCGATGGTGACGGCACCGTGGGTGTTGGTTACGGGAAGGCGAAGGAGGTTCCGGCCGCCATCGCCAAGGGTGTTGAGGAGGCCAAGAAGAACTTCTTCAAGGTCCCCCGTATCCAGGGCACCATCCCGCACCCCATCCAGGGTGAGAAGGCCGCCGGCGTCGTGCTCCTGAAGCCCGCCGCCCCCGGTACCGGTGTTATCGCCGGTGGTCCGGTGCGCGCCGTCCTGGAGTGCGCCGGCATCCACGACATCCTGTCGAAGTCGCTCGGCTCGGACAACGCGATCAACATCGTGCACGCCACCGTGGCTGCTCTGAAGGGCCTCGTGCGCCCCGAGGAGATCGCCGCCCGTCGTGGCCTGCCGCTGGAGGACGTGGCCCCCGCCGCTCTGCTGCGGGCGCGTGCTGCTGGGGTGAGCGCCTGATGGCTCGCCTGAAGATCACGCAGACCAAGTCGTACATCGGCAGCAAGCAGAATCACCGTGACACCCTGCGTTCGCTTGGTCTCAAGCGCATGCACGACGTCGTGGTGAAGGAGGACCGTCCCGAGATCCGCGGGATGGCCCACACGGTCCGTCACCTGGTGACGGTTGAGGAGGTGGACTGATCATGGGCGACAACCCGATCAAGATCCACAACCTGCGTCCCGCCCCGGGTGCCAAGACCGACAAGATCCGCGTGGGTCGTGGTGAGGGCTCCAAGGGTAAGACCGCTGGTCGTGGCACCAAGGGCACCAAGGCCCGCTACCAGGTTCCGCAGCGCTTCGAGGGTGGCCAGATGCCGCTCCACATGCGCCTGCCGAAGCTGAAGGGCTTCAAGAACCCGTTCAAGATCACCTTCCAGGTCGTCAACCTCGACAAGCTGGCCGAGCTCTACCCGCAGGGTGGAGAGGTCACGGTCGAGGACCTGGTCGCCAAGGGCGCGGTTCGCAAGAACTCGCTCGTCAAGGTGCTCGGCACCGGCGAGATCTCGGTCGCGCTGCAGGTGACGGTCGACGCCGTCTCCGGCTCCGCCGCCGCGAAGATCACCGCCGCCGGCGGTACGGTCACCGAGCTCGTCTGAGCCCGCTGATCACAGCTCCGAACCCCGCACTTCCTCCGGGAAGTGCGGGGTTCGCGCTTTTCCGGTTCGGCCACGGACCGAAAACCGGCCGGAGTGGTCCTCGTTCTTTTGTGTGGCAAATCCGGGCATCCCGTACCCCGTGAGTGGGGGAGGGGCCGTACGCGCTTCTTCCGAGTGGCTGCGCACTGTTAGAGTCCGTGGAGTTCCCTTGTAGGCTGCGCGTAGGCTCGCCTGTGCCGTCTGTACGGGGGCCCGAACCGCAAACTCCCCATTCAGGACCGACCCTCCCGCCGACGACGTGCGGGAGGCGCAGGAGGCACCGTGCTCAGTGCGTTCGCGCGGGCGTTCCAGACGCCCGACCTGCGCAAGAAGCTGCTGTTCACGCTGGGCATCATGGTGCTGTTCCGGCTGGGCTCGCACATCCCGATTCCCGGCGTGAGTTTCACGGCCGTGAACGAGTGCGTGAAGGAGACCAAGAACAGCGGCCTCTTCGGGCTCGTCAACCTGTTCAGTGGTGGCGCGCTTCTTCAGCTCACGATCTTCGCGCTCGGCATCATGCCGTACATCACGGCCAGCATCATCCTCCAGCTCCTCACCGTCGTGATCCCGCGACTCGAGGCGCTGAAGAAGGAGGGCCAGGCCGGTACGGCGAAGATCACCCAGTACACCCGCTACCTGACCATCGCGCTCGCCGTGCTCCAGGGCACCGGCATCGTCGCGACGGCCTCCAGCGGTGCGCTGTTCTCCGGCTGCCCGCTGGCGAACCAGATCGTGCCGGACACCGGCGTGTTCCGGGTCGCCGTCATGGTGCTCACCATGACCGCCGGCACCACCGTCATCATGTGGCTGGGCGAGCTGATCACCGACCGCGGCATCGGCAACGGCATGTCGCTGCTGATCTTCACCTCGATCGCGGCGCAGTTCCCCTCCAACATGTGGGCGATCAAGCAGTCCGGCACCATCGGTGGCGGCTGGGTCGAGTTCCTCTCCGTCGTGGCCGTCGGCGTCATCGTTGTGATGCTGGTCATCTTCGTCGAGCAGGCCCAGCGCCGGATCCCGGTGCAGTACGCGAAGCGCATGATCGGCCGCCGCGCGTTCGGCGGCACCTCGACCTACATCCCGCTCAAGGTGAACCAGGCCGGTGTCATCCCGGTCATCTTCGCCTCGTCGCTGCTGTACATCCCCGCCCTGGTGGTCCAGCTGACCAACAGCCAGGCCGGCTGGGCGACCTGGATCCGGACGAACTTCGTCAAGGGTGACCACCCGATCTACATGGCCACCTACTTCCTGCTGATCGTCTTCTTCGCCTTCTTCTACGTCGCGATCTCCTTCAACCCCGAAGAAGTTGCCGACAATATGAAGAAGTATGGTGGCTTCATCCCGGGCATCCGGGCCGGCCGGCCGACGGCCGAGTACCTGAACTACGTGCTGACCCGGATCACGTGGCCGGGTTCGCTCTACCTGGGCCTGATCGCGTTGATCCCGATGATCGCCCTGGTCGCCTTCGGACAGCAGACCAACTTCCCGTTCGGCGGCACCAGCGTTCTCATCGTCGTCGGCGTCGGACTCGAAACTGTGAAGCAGATCGAGAGCCAGCTCCAGCAGCGCAATTACGAAGGGTTCCTCCGCTGATGCGTATCGTCCTCGTTGGTCCTCCCGGGGCCGGGAAGGGTACTCAGGCGCACCTGCTCGCCAAGACCCTGTCCATCCCCCACATCTCCACCGGAGACCTGTTCCGCGCCAACATCGGCCAGGGCACCCCGCTGGGGCTCGAGGCCAAGAGCTACATGGACGCGGGTCGCCTGGTGCCGGACGAGGTGACCATCGGGATGGCCAAGGACCGGATGCTGCAGGCGGACGCCGCGAACGGCTTCCTGCTCGACGGCTTCCCCCGCAACCTGGGCCAGGCGAAGGCGCTGGACGAGTTCCTCGTCGAGCAGGGCATCACGCTCGACGGCGTGCTGGACCTGGAGGTCCCCGAGGACGAGGTCGTCCGCCGGATCGCCGGCCGGCGCCTGTGCCGCAACGACGGCGGCCACGTGTTCCACGTGGACTACAACCCGCCGAAGGTCGCGGGCGTCTGCGACGAGTGCGGCGGCGAGCTGTACCAGCGCTCGGACGACACCGAGGAGAAGGTGCGCACGCGCCTGGAGGTCTACCACACGGAGACCGAGCCGATCATCGACTACTACGTCCAGCAGGGCCTGGTGGCGACGATCTCGGCGCTCGGCAAGGTGGACGAGGTGACGCAGCGCGCGATCGAGGCGCTGAAGCAGGACAGCTGAGTTTTTTAGCGACGTACGTACGGCCGCGCTCCCTATCCCGGGCAGCGCGGCCGTACGGCGTCGTACGGTGGTACGCAGTGGCAAACGGAACGTGGAAGGCGTGACCCTGATGGTGGAGATCAAGACCCCCGAGCAGATCGCGAAGATGCGAGCGGCCGGGCTGGTCGTCGCCGAAGCGCTGAAGGCCTGCCGTGAGGCGGTCGCCCCGGGGGTGACGACCCAGGAGCTGAACGACGTCGCGGACAAGGTGATCACCGACCACGGCGCCACCTCCAACTTCCGCGCGCACCACGGCGGCCTGTGGTTCCCGGGCGTGATCTGCGCCTCGGTGAACAACGAGGTCGTGCACGGCATCCCCGGTGACCGGGTGCTGCAGGAGGGCGACATCATCTCGATCGACTGCGGCGCCATCCTGGACGGCTGGCACGGCGACGCGGCGATCACCGTCGCCGTCGGCGAGGTCCGCCCCGAGGTCGAGATGCTGAGCCGGGTGACCGAGGGCTCGATGTGGGCCGGCATCGCCCAGATGAAGAAGAGCAACCGCCTGGTCGACGTCTCCAAGGCGATCGAGGGCTTCATCCGCCGCCAGCCGCTGCCGCCGAAGGGCAAGTGGGGCATCACCGAGGGCTACGGCGGTCACGGCATCGGCACCGCGATGCACATGGAGCCGCACGTCCTGAACTACGTCGAGCGCGGCCGCGGCAAGGGCCCGAAGCTGATCCCCGGCACCGTGCTGGCGATCGAGCCGATGGTCTCGCTGGGCACCCCGCACACCACCGTGCTGGAGGACGACTGGACGGTCGTCACCAACGACGGCACCTGGGCCTCGCACTGGGAGCACTCCGTCGCCGTCACCGAGCAGGGCCCGCTGGTCCTGACCGCCTTCGACGGCGGCAAGGCGGAGCTCGCGAAGCTCGGCGTCACGGCCGCGCCGGACCCGCTCGCGTAGTCGCCCGGCGGCCGACTGCCGTCGCCGACAAGGCACCGGAGCCCTGGAGGTTTGGACCTCCAGGGCTTTTGTCCTATTTTTATCGGCTGGCAGTGGCTACTTGTGGGCTCAGAGCGAGGAGAGAGCACGTGCTCAAGGGATTTCGCGACTTCATGATGCGCGGCAACGTCGTCGACATGGCGGTCGGTGTCGTCATCGGGGCCGCGTTCACCGGGGTGGTGACCGGCTTCGTGTCCGCGTTCCTCACCCCACTGGTCGGCGTGGTCGTCGGCGCGGCCGGCGACTTCAGCTCGTACAAGGCGACGGTCGCCAACGTGACCTTCCCGTACGGGCAGTTCCTCAACGTGGTGATCGCGTTCGTGATGACCGCCGCGGTGCTCTACTTCTGCGTCGTCCTGCCGGTGAGCAAGGCCACCGCCCGGTACATGCCCAAGAAGCCGGCCACCCCGAAGCGTCCGTGCCCCGAGTGCCTGACCGACATCCCCGAGGCGGCCCGCCGCTGCTCGGCCTGCACCGCGCACGTCGAGCCGCTGGCGGTGTCCGCCGGGGTGTGACGCGGCCGTCCCGCGGGAGCCTCGTTTTGGCCCATCGGACGCGCTGGCGTAGGATGGACCGTCGGCTCACTCGTAGCGTGCTTCAGCGCGCCCTCTTCCCCTCGGGGACGGGGTGAACCCAGGTTCGCACGAGCGTTCCGCATACGGTAGCCGGTCCCGGAAGGTGGATCTCGCAGTTCATGGCTAAGAAGCAAGGCGCCATTGAGATCGAGGGCACCGTGATCGAGTCTCTGCCGAACGCGATGTTCAAGGTCGAGCTGCAGAACGGTCACAAGGTCCTCGCGCACATCAGTGGCAAGATGCGCATGCACTACATCCGCATCCTGCCGGACGACCGGGTCGTCGTGGAGCTCAGCCCCTACGACCTCACGCGCGGCCGGATCGTCTACCGCTACAAGTAAGAACGTCAGATCTAGACCCGGAGAACCTGAACATGAAGGTCAAGCCGAGCGTCAAGAAGATCTGCGACAAGTGCAAGGTGATCCGCCGCCACGGCCGGGTCATGGTGATCTGCGACAACCTGCGCCACAAGCAGCGCCAGGGCTGATCTCTCCCCAGCATTTCTCGTAGTACTTCGCGCGACGCGAAAAACGTCATAAGCGGGCTACCCGATCCGTCTACGGGACACCGGACGGACTGCCGCCCCCGGTCAGAGGCCGGGGCTCCCTCATCGTGAGATGTCGGAGTAGGTAGCACGCAAGACCTCTGAAGAAACACAGGAGCCTTGAATGGCACGCCTCGCCGGCGTTGATCTCCCCCGTGAGAAGCGGATCGAGATCGCCCTTACCTACGTGTACGGCATCGGCCGTACCCGCGCCCAGCAGACCCTGGCCGAGACCGGTGTCAACCCGGATGTCCGCGTTCGCGACATCTCCGAGGAAGACCTCGTCAAGCTGAGCCAGTACATCGACGCCAACTACACGGTCGAGGGTGACCTCCGCCGTGAGGTGGCCGCCGACATCCGCCGCAAGGTCGAGATCGGCTGCTACGAGGGTCTGCGTCACCGCCGTGGCCTGCCGGTCCGCGGCCAGCGCACCCACACCAACGCGCGTACCCGCAAGGGCCCGCGTCGCGCGATCGCCGGCAAGAAGAAGCCGGGCAAGAAGTAGTCCGTCCCGTAACCGGACATCCCTCCGGCCCGCGGGTCAGCGGACCGACCACCTCAGTAGGAGAACAGACTTATGCCCCCCAAGGGTCGTCAGGCTGCCGGCGCGAAGAAGATCCGCCGCAAGGAAAAGAAGAACGTCGCTCACGGCCACGCGCACATCAAGAGCACGTTCAACAACACCATCGTTTCGATCACCGACCCCGCGGGCAACGTGATCTCCTGGGCCTCCGCCGGCCACGTCGGCTTCAAGGGCTCGCGCAAGTCCACCCCGTTCGCCGCGCAGATGGCCGCCGAGGCCGCTGCCCGTCGCGCGCAGGAGCACGGCATGCGCAAGGTTGACGTCTTCGTGAAGGGTCCGGGCTCCGGCCGCGAGACCGCGATCCGTTCGCTCCAGGCCACCGGCCTGGAGGTCGGCTCGATCCAGGACGTCACCCCCACCCCGCACAACGGCTGCCGTCCGCCGAAGCGCCGCCGCGTCTGACGCAGCGCCTTCGGGCACGCTGGGTCCTGCTTTAAACCACGTACGGGGTCTCGTTTTGTGCGAGACCCCGTACGCTTGGTCCTGTCGGCATCAAATAGTGGGTGCCGAAGACAACCGGAGGATTACCCCCCATGCTTATCGCTCAGCGCCCCTCGCTGACCGAAGAGGTCGTCGACGAGTTCCGCTCGCGGTTCGTGATCGAGCCGCTGGAGCCGGGCTTCGGCTACACCCTCGGCAACTCCCTGCGCCGCACGCTCCTGTCGTCGATCCCGGGTGCCGCTGTCACCAGCATCCGCATCGACGGCGTCCTGCACGAGTTCACCACCGTGCCGGGCGTCAAGGAGGACGTGACCGACCTCATCCTCAACATCAAGCAGCTGGTCGTCTCCTCGGAGCACGACGAGCCGGTCGTGATGTACCTGCGCAAGCAGGGCCCGGGTGTCGTCACCGCCGCCGACATCGCGCCGCCGGCCGGTGTCGAGGTGCACAACCCGGAGCTGGTCCTCGCCACGCTGAACGGCAAGGGCAAGCTGGAGATGGAGCTGACCGTCGAGCGCGGTCGCGGCTACGTCTCCGCCGTCCAGAACAAGGCCTCCGGCCAGGAGATCGGCCGCATCCCGGTCGACTCGATCTACAGCCCCGTGCTGAAGGTCACCTACAAGGTCGAGGCCACCCGTGTCGAGCAGCGGACCGACTTCGACAAGCTGATCGTCGACGTCGAGACCAAGCCCGCCATGCGTCCGCGCGACGCCATGGCCTCGGCCGGCAAGACCCTGGTGGAGCTGTTCGGCCTCGCCCGCGAGCTGAACATCGACGCCGAGGGCATCGACATGGGCCCGTCCCCGACGGACGCCGCCCTGGCCGCCGACCTGGCGCTGCCGATCGAGGAGCTGGAGCTCACGGTCCGCTCCTACAACTGCCTCAAGCGCGAGGGCATCCACACCGTGGGTGAGCTCGTGGCCCGCTCCGAGGCCGACCTGCTCGACATCCGCAACTTCGGTGCGAAGTCGATCGACGAGGTCAAGGCGAAGCTGGCCGGCATGGGCCTGGCCCTCAAGGACAGCCCGCCCGGGTTCGACCCGACCGCGGCCGCCGACGCCTTCGGCGCCGACGACCTGGACGACGCGGGTTACGCCGAGACCGAGCAGTACTAAGAGATTTGGCCGCGGGGGCGGTTCTCGCGAGGACCGTCCCCGTCGTCGTGAAAGTCGTGCGGGCACAGTGCCCGTACGCCCGCTGCGGTACCTGGTACGGCCGCAGTCGGAGATCCAAGGAGTAATTCCATGCCGCGTCCCACCAAGGGTGCCCGCCTCGGCGGTGGCCCGCACCACGAGCCGCTGCTGCTCGCCGGTCTGGCCCGTGAGCTGTTCCAGTACGGCCGCATCACCACCACCGAGGCCAAGGCCCGCCGCCTGCGCCCGCTGGCGGAGAAGCTGATCACCAAGGCGAAGAAGGGCGACATCCACAACCGTCGCCTGGTGCGCAAGACGATCACCGACATCGCCGTGCTGCACACCCTCTTCACCGAGATCGCGCCGCGCTACGAGAACCGCCCGGGTGGCTACACCCGCATCACCAAGGTCGGTCCCCGTCGTGGCGACAACGCCCCGATGGCCGTGATCGAGCTGGTCGAGGCGCTGACCGTCGCGCAGACCGCCGTCGGCGAGGCCGAGGCCGCCACCAAGCGCGCCGTCAAGGAGGCCGACGAGGCCGCCGCCGTCGAGACCAAGGCCGACGAGGCCGAGGCCGCCGAGCAGGCCTGACACCTCTAGGTGTACCGCGGGCCCGTTCTCCCAGCGATGGGGGAGCGGGCCCGTTCCTTGTCTTCGAGGTCCCCGGGAGAAGAGAAGCAGTGGTCAACGATTGCGCCGAGCAGCCGCCGGTGAAGGACGGCCCGGCCGACGGCTACGTCCGGGTCCGGCTCGACCTCGCCTACCACGGCGCCGAGTTCTCCGGCTGGGCCCGCCAGAAGGGCGGCCGCCGGACGGTCCAGGAGGAGATCGAGAGCGCGCTGCAGGTCGTCACCCGCAGCGGCGAGCTGTTCCCGCTGACCGTGGCCGGCCGCACCGACGCCGGCGTCCACGCGCGCGGCCAGGTCGCGCACGTCGACCTGCCGGCCGAGCTGTGGGAGGCGCACCGCGAGAAGCTGCTGCGCCGGCTGGCCGGGCGGCTGCCCGGGGACGTCCGGATCTACCGGGTCGGCGAGGCGCCGCCCGGGTTCGACGCGCGCTTCTCGGCGATCTGGCGGCGCTACGCGTACCGCGTGGCCGACCACCAGGGCGGGGTGGACCCGCTGCTGCGCGGGCACGTGCTCTGGCACGACCGGCCGCTCGACCTCGACCGGATGAACGAGGCCGCCAAGCTGCTGCTCGGCGAGCACGACTTCGCCGCGTACTGCAAGAAGCGCGAGGGCGCGACGACCATCCGCACCCTGCTGGAGCTCCACTGGGACCGCGTCCCGGTGGACCCCTACGCCGCCCAGGAGGGCTCGCTCGCGGTCGCCACCGTCCGCGCCGACGCGTTCTGCCACAACATGGTCCGGGCGCTGGTCGGCGCGATGCTGCTGGTCGGCGACGGGCACCGGCCGGTGGAGTTCCCCGGCGAGGTGCTGGCCGGCGGCGTCCGCAACTCGGCCGTCAACGTGATCCGGCCGTACGGGCTCACGCTGGAGGAGGTCGGCTACCCGGCCGACGACCAGCTGGCCGAACGCAACCGCCAGGCCCGGCGCATGCGGACCCTGCCCGGGCAGCCGGCGGCCGGTTAGGGCCCGTCTCCGGAGGCCGGCCCCAAATCCGTTTTGGCCGGAGGCGTCGGCTTGGGACAATCGCTCCCATGGGACACGTCGAGATTTCGCACCTTGAGTACTACCTGCCGGACGGACGGGTGCTGTTCGACGACGCGTCCTTCCGGGTCGGCGAGGGCGCCGCGGTCGCCCTGGTCGGGGCCAACGGCGCCGGCAAGACGACGCTGCTGCGCATGATCGCGGGCGACATCCAGCCGCACGGCGGCTCGGTGACGATCAGCGGCGGGCTCGGCGTGATGCGCCAGTTCGTCGGCACCACCGGCCGCGAGGACCGGTCGGCCACTCCCGGCGCGCTGCCGGCCGACGCCTCCGTGCGCGACCTGCTGGTCTCCGTCGCCCCCGAGCGGATCGCCACCGCCGCCCGCGCGGTGGACGCCGCCGAGCTCGCGATGATCGCGCAGGACGACGAGAAGACCCAGATGGCCTACGCCCAGGCGCTCTCCGACTGGGCCGACGTCGGCGGCTACGACTACGAGACCGACTGGGACGTCTGCACCATGGCGGCCCTCGGCGTGCCCTTCGACAAGGCCCAGTGGCGCGGCCTGAACACCCTCTCCGGCGGCGAGCAGAAGCGGCTCGTCCTGGAGACGCTGCTGCGCGGCCCGGAGGAGGTGCTCCTCCTCGACGAGCCGGACAACTACCTGGACGTCCCGGGCAAGCGCTGGCTGGAGGAGGCCATCAAGGCCACCTCGAAGACCGTGCTGTACATCTCACACGACCGCGAGCTGCTCTCGAAGACCGCGGACAAGATCATCGCCGTCGAGTCCGGCGCGGCCGGCAGCAGCGTCTGGGTGCACGGCGGCGGCTTCGACAGCTTCCACGAGGCCCGCAAGGACCGCTTCGCGCGCTTCGAGGAGCTCGGCCGGCGCTGGGACGAGGAGCACGCCAAGCTCAAGAAGCTGGTCGTCACCCTGCGCCAGGCCGCCTCCGTCAGCCACGCGCTCGCCACCCGCTACGCCGCCGCCCAGACCCGGCTGAAGAAGTTCGAGGAGGCCGGCCGCCCGGAGGAGCCGCCGCGCGAGCAGAGCATCACCATGCGGCTCAAGGGCGGGCGCACCGGCGTCCGGGCCTTCACCATGGAGCAGTTGGAGCTCACCGGCCTGATGCAGCCCTTCGACCTGGAGGTCTTCTACGGCGAGCGGGTCGGGGTGCTCGGCGCCAACGGCGCTGGCAAGTCGCACCTCCTGCGGCTGCTGGCCGGCGACGAGACGGTCGCGCACACGGGGGCGTGGAAGCTCGGCGCCCGGGTCGTCCCGGGCCACTTCCGGCAGACGCACGCCCACCCGGAGCTGTTCGGGCGCACCGTCCGCTCGATCGTGGAGGAGGAGCACGCGCTCAGCCGCGGCGCCGCGATGGGCGCGCTGCGCCGCTACGAGCTGGACCGGCAGGAGGAGCAGAAGTTCGAGTCGCTGTCCGGCGGCCAGCAGGCCCGGCTGATGATCCTCAAGCTCGAACTCTCCGGCGTGACGGCCCTGTTGCTCGACGAGCCGACCGACAACCTGGACCTGGAGAGCGCCGAGGCGCTGCAGGCCGGGCTGGAGGCCTTCGAGGGCACGGTGCTGTGCGTCACCCACGACCGGTGGTTCGCCCGGACCTTCGACCGCTACCTGGTGTTCGGGGCCGACGGCCGGGTGTTTGAGTCGTCCGAGCCGGTCTGGGACGTCACCCGGGTCGAGCGCGAACGCTGAGTGACGGGCGGCCGGTCCCGCGGCCGGTGGGAGCGGGATTTTGACCCCTCCCCGCCCGCCCGGTAACCTGGACGCTTGATGTGCGTATTGGCTCGCTCTATCTCACGTGAGAGGTCGGTACGCCGGAGACATCAGGTCGACGACCAGCGGTCACCCTTGAATTGCGTCCAAGGGTGATCAGGCTGCTCTTCCGTCCGGGTGCTCCTGTCAGGACTCACTCACTGAAAAGCGAAGGCTACGACCGTGCGTACGTACAGCCCCAAGCCCGGCGACGTCCAGCGTCAGTGGCACGTCATCGACGCGACCGACGTCGTGCTCGGCCGCCTGGCTTCCCAGGCCGCCAACCTCCTCCGGGGCAAGCACAAGGCGATCTACGCGCCGCACGTTGACACTGGTGACTTCGTCATCATCATCAACGCCGACAAGGTGCACCTGTCCGGTAACAAGAAGACCCAGAAGCTGGCCTACCGCCACTCGGGCTTCCCGGGCGGTCTGCGCTCGGTGCGCTACGACGACCTGCTGGCGAACAACCCGGAGAAGGCCGTCGAGAAGGCCATCAAGGGCATGATCCCCAAGAACAGCCTGGGCCGTCAGATGCTCTCGAAGCTGAAGGTCTACTCGGGCGACCAGCACCCCCACGCTGCCCAGCAGCCGGTGCCGTTCGAGATCACCCAGGTCGCGCAGTAATTCGGCCACCAAGCCCCCCAACACTGAAAAGAGCTGAGGAACACCGTGGCCGAGACCACTGAAACCCTTGAGGTCGACTTCGACGAGGCCGTTGAGGCCGTCGAGGGCGAGTACACCTCCGAGGAGAGCTACACCTCCGAGTCGCTGGCCGGCCGCTTCGGCGAGGCCGTCCCCGGCGCCGGCCTGGGCCGTCGCAAGGAGGCGATCGCCCGCGTGCGCATCGTCCCCGGCACCGGCCAGTGGAAGATCAACGGTCGCACCCTCGAGGGTTACTTCCCCAACAAGGTGCACCAGCAGACCGTGAACGAGCCCTTCAAGCTCCTCGAGCTGGACGGCCGTTACGACGTCGTCGCCCGCATCAGCGGTGGCGGCGTCTCCGGCCAGGCCTACGCGCTGCGCCTCGGCGTGGCCCGTGCCCTGAACGAGGCCGACGTGGACAACAACCGCGGCGCGCTGAAGAAGGCCGGCTTCCTGACCCGTGACGCCCGCGCCGTCGAGCGCAAGAAGGCCGGTCTGAAGAAGGCCCGCAAGGCGCCGCAGTACAGCAAGCGCTAATCGCGTCCCAGGGGGTGCGTACCGCCCTGGCGGCGCCGCCCCCTGGTTTGCGCAACCGTCGCCCCGGAGTACCACGTGTACTCCGGGGCGACGCGTTCCCCGGCTACTGTGCGGCGGCCGGGGACCGAGTGGACTTCCGGGACTGGTTGATGGAGGACGGGACAGTGGGACGACTCTTCGGTACGGACGGCGTGCGCGGAGTGGCCAACGTGGGCCTGACGGCGGAGCTCGCGCTCGGCCTGTCGGTCGCGGCGGCCCACGTGCTCGGCGAGGCCGGCGCCTTCGACGGCCACCGGCCGGTCGCGGTGGTCGGTCGCGATCCGCGGGCGTCGGGCGAGTTCCTGGAGGCCGCGGTCATCGCGGGCCTGGCCAGTTCCGGCGTCGACGTGCTGCGCGTCGGCGTGCTGCCCACCCCGGCCGTGGCGTACCTCACCGGCGCGCTCGGCGCCGACTTCGGCGTGATGCTCTCCGCCAGCCACAACGCGATGCCGGACAACGGCATCAAGTTCCTCGCCCGCGGCGGCCACAAGCTGGACGACACGATCGAGGACGCGATCGAGGCCCACTACCGCGCCCACGCCCTCGGCGGCGAGGAGTGGAACCGTCCGACCGGCGCGGCCGTCGGCCGGGTGCGCGAGTACACCGAGGGCTTCGACAAGTACGTCGCCCACCTGATCGGCGTCCTGCCCAACCGCCTGGACGGCATCAAGGTCGTCATCGACGGCGCCCACGGCGCCGCCGCCTACGTCGCCCCCGAGGCCTTCGCCCGGGCCGGCGCCGAGGTCGTCCACACCCTGGGCGCGGAGCCCACCGGCCTCAACATCAACGACGGCGTCGGCTCCACCCACCTGGACCGGCTGCGCACGGCGATGAAGGAGTACCAGGCCGACCTCGGCATCGCCCTCGACGGCGACGCCGACCGCTGCCTGGCCGCCGACGCCGACGGCAACGAGGTGGACGGCGACCAGATCATCGCCATCCTCGCCGTCGCCATGAAGGAGGCCGGCACCCTGCGCCGCAACACCGCGGTCGCCACCGTGATGTCCAACCTCGGCTTCAAGCTGGCGATGGAGCGCGAGGGCGTCGACCTGGTGGAGACCGCCGTCGGCGACCGCTACGTGCTGGAGGCGATGAAGGAGCACGGCTTCGCGCTCGGCGGCGAGCAGTCCGGCCACGTCATCCTGCTGGACCACGCCACCACCGGCGACGGCACCCTGACCGGCCTGATGCTGGGCGCCCGCCTGGCCGCCACCAAGCAGCCGCTCGCCGACCTGGCCGCCGTGATGACCCGGCTGCCGCAGGTCCTGATCAACGTCAAGGGCGTCGACAAGGGCCGCGTGAAGACCAGCACCGAGCTGGCCGCCGCGGTCGCCGAGGCCGAGGCCGAGCTGGGCTCCACCGGCCGGGTGCTGCTGCGCCCGTCGGGCACCGAGCCGCTGGTGCGCGTCATGGTCGAGGCCGCGGACGCCGTCCAGGCCGAGGGCGTCGCCGCCAAGCTGGCCGAGGCCGTGCGGACGCACCTGGGCTGAGCCCGGACGTGACGAAGGCCCCCGCCGCGGCCCCTGGACATCAGGGGGGCGCGGCGGGGGCCTTCGCGGTCTGCTCCGAGGGGGCGTCAGAGCTTGCGCAGCAGGGCCCGGCGGACCTTGTGGTCCGGGCCCTTCTGCAGGACCAGGGTGGCCCGGCCCCGGGTCGGCAGCACGTTCTCCAGCAGGTTGGGCTTGTTGATGGTGCGCCAGACCTGGCGGCCGTAGTCCATCGCCTCCTCCTCCGGCACCTCGGTGAAGCGGCGGAAGTAGGAGTTCGGGTCCTGGAAGGCGGTCTCGCGCAGCTTGCGGAAGCGGTCCAGGTACCAGTGCTCGATGTCGTCGGTGCGGGCGTCGACGTAGATCGAGAAGTCGAAGTAGTCGGCCACCGCGAGGCGGGTCCGGCCGTCGGTGCCGGGCAGGGCGGGCTGGAGGACGTTCAGGCCCTCGACGATCAGGATGTCCGGGCGCTCCACGGTGAGCCGCTCGTCCGGCACGATGTCGTACACCAGGTGCGAGTAGACCGGGGCGCTGACGCGGTCCTTGCCCGCCTTCACGTCCGCGACGAAGCGCATCAGCGCGCGGCGGTCGTAGGACTCGGGGAAGCCCTTGCGGGCCATCAGGCCGCGGCGGCGCAGCTCGGCGTTGGGCAGCAGGAAGCCGTCGGTGGTGACCAGTTCGACCCGCGGGTGCTCGGGCCAGCGGGCCAGCAGGGCCTGCAGCAGCCGTGCGGTGGTCGACTTGCCGACCGCGACGGAGCCGGCCACGCCGATGATGAACGGCGTGCGGGTGCGCTCGGTGTCCGGAGTGTCCAGGAACGTGCCCAGCGCGCCCCGCAGGTCGTGCGTGGCGTGGATGTACAGGTTCAGCAGCCGGGACAGCGGCAGGTAGACGTCCCGGACCTCGTCCAGGTCGAGCGCCGTGCCGAGACCGCGCAGCCGCTCGACCTCCTCGGCGGTCAGTGGCAGCGGCGTACGCTCGCGAAGGGCGCTCCACTCGGCCCGGCTGAGGTCCACGTAGGGGGACGGCGAGGGGCCGGGGGCGGTCGCGCCCCGGGTACAGAGTTCGGTCAGCACGTCCTCCATTGTGAGCGGTGGCGGCGTTCACGGTGGTTGTGGTGTCGGTCACGCACTGTTCGCGAAAGGTGGGAAAACGGGCCCAGACCCGCCCTTATGCTGGCACGCATGTGCGGAATTGTTGGATACGTGGGCGCGCAGTCCGCCCTCGACGTAGTAATCGCAGGCCTGCAGCGACTGGAGTACCGGGGCTACGACTCCGCCGGTGTCGCCGTGCAGGTCCAGGGCTCCGACGGGCAGTGGAGCCTCGTCACCGACAAGCGGGCCGGCAAGCTCGCCAACCTGGAGAAGTCGCTCGCCGAGTCCCCTCTGCCCGGCGGCACCACCGGCATCGGCCACACCCGCTGGGCCACCCACGGCGGCCCGACGGACGCCAACGCCCACCCCCACCTGGACGACGACCGCCGCGTGGCCGTCGTGCACAACGGCATCATCGAGAACTTCGCCCAGCTGCGCGCCGAGATCGCCGAGCGCGGCCACACCCTGCGCTCCGAGACCGACACCGAGGTCGTGGCGCACCTGCTCGGCGAGGCCTACCAGGGCGACCTCGCGGAGGCCATGCGAGTGGTCTGCCGCCGGCTGGACGGCGCCTTCACCCTCGTCGCCGTGCACGCCGACATGCCGGACGTCGTCGTCGGCGCCCGCCGCAACTCGCCGCTGGTCGTCGGGCGCGGCGAGGGCGAGAACTTCCTCGCCTCGGACGTCGCCGCCTTCATCGCGCACACCCGCGAGGCGATCGAGCTGGGCCAGGACCAGGTCGTCGAGCTGCGCCACGACGGCGTGACCGTCACCAACTTCGACGGCACCCCGGCCGACGTGCGCGAGTACCACGTCGACTGGGACGCCTCCGCCGCCGAGAAGGGCGGCTACGACTACTTCATGCTCAAGGAGATCGCCGAGCAGCCGAAGGCCGTCGCCGACACCCTCCTCGGCCGGATCGGCACCGACGGCCGCCTGACCCTCGACGAGCTGCGGATCTCCGACGCCGACCTGCGCTCCGTCGACAAGGTCGTCATCGTCGCCTGCGGCACCGCGTTCCACGCCGGCATGATCGCCAAGTACGCGATCGAGCACTGGACCCGCATCCCCTGCGAGGTCGAGGTCGCCTCGGAGTTCCGCTACCGCGACCCGATCATGGGCCCGGGCACGCTGGTCATCGCGATCTCGCAGTCCGGCGAGACCATGGACACCCTGATGGCCCTGCGGCACGCCCGCGAGCAGGGCGCCAAGGTGCTGGCGATCTGCAACACCAACGGCTCGACGATCCCGCGCGAGTCGGACGCGGTGCTGTACACGCACGCCGGTCCCGAGGTCGCCGTCGCGTCGACCAAGGCGTTCCTCACCCAGCTGGTCGCCTGCTACCTGGTCGCCCTGTACCTGGGCCAGGTCCGCGGCACCAAGTGGGGCGACGAGATCTTCACGATCATCCGCGAGCTCGGCGACGCGCCGAAGCAGGTCGAGCAGGTGCTGGAGACGATGGAGCCGGTGCGCGAGCTGGCCCGCTCGCTGGCCGACGCCCGCTCGGTGCTGTTCCTCGGCCGCCACGTCGGCTTCCCGGTGGCCCTGGAGGGCGCGCTCAAGCTCAAGGAGCTCGCCTACATGCACGCCGAGGGCTTCGCGGCCGGCGAGCTGAAGCACGGCCCGATCGCGCTCATCGAGGAGGGGCTGCCGGTCGTCGTGGTCGTGCCCTCGCCGCGCGGGCGTTCGATCCTGCACGACAAGATCGTCTCCAACATCCAGGAGATCCGCGCCCGTGGCGCCCGGACGATCGTGATCGCCGAGGAGGGCGACGAGGCGGTCGTGCCGTACGCCGACCACCTGATCCGCATCCCGGCGACCCCGACGCTGCTCCAGCCGCTGGTGTCCACCGTCCCGCTGCAGGTCTTCGCCTGCGAGCTGGCCACGGCCAAGGGCCACGAGGTCGACCAGCCGCGGAACCTGGCGAAGTCCGTCACGGTCGAGTAGTCCCGGCCCCTCTCCACGGCGCCCCTGCGGCTACCGCAGGGGCGCCGTGTCGAGCGTGAAGGAGAACGGGGCGGGCAGGTCGATCGGCTTGCCGAAGTCGGTCTGGGTGTGGGCTGTGTAGTCGCCGTTCTCCGGGTCCGTGAACAGCGTGACCCTGCCCGCAGTGCGGTCGACCAGCAGATAGCAGGGGATGGCTGCGGCTGCGTAGCCGAGGCGCTTCGGCTCGCGCGCCCTGTGCGGACAGGTCGACGGGAGTTCGAGGACGAGCGCGACGCCGGCGGACGGTGCCCACGGAGCCTGATCCCGGAAGTGGCCCAACGGGGCCACGGTGGCGGCCGGGACGAACCGGCCCGCCGGGGTGATCAGCCCCCTGGCCGTGCTGACGTACAGCTCCTCGACCGCTTCCCGGGCCACGGTCCGGGCGAACCACGCGACCGCGTGCTCGTGAGTGCCGCCCGCTGATGGCGCGAGGACGATCTCCTCTTCGGGCTGGAAGAGCTCGGATTTGAAGAACTGAGGCACATGCAGCCTCAGGAACGTCTGGAGCAGGTCCACGTGCGACACCGTAGGCGTACGGACCGGTGCCGGCGGGGGATCGAAGTAGGGTCACTCGAAAGTGTGCCGCGGGCCGACGTCGGCGTCTGCTGAAGGAGCTTCCGAATGCGTCATGCACACCGTGTGGAAGTCGTCCGGGCCGCCGAGGGGGAGCTGATGGCCCGGCTGCCCGACGGAACTCTGATGCAGCGGGCGGCCGCGGGGCTCGCGGTGACGTGCGCGCGGCTGCTGACGGGCCGCCGGGGCCGGGTGTACGGCAGCCGGGTGGTGGTGCTCGCGGGCAGTGGGGACAACGGGGGTGACGCCCTGTACGCCGCCGCCGCGCTGGCCCGGCGCGGTGCGCGGGCGACGGCGGTGCTGCTCGCGCCCGAGCGAGCGCACGCGGGCGGGCTCGCCGCGGTGCGGGCGGCGGGCGGACGGGTGGTCGTGGACCAGGAAGTCGGCCTGGCCGGCTTCTCGCGCGCGGACCTGGTGTTGGACGGGATCGTCGGCATCGGCGGCCGCGGCGGGCTGCGGTCCGGGGCGCTGCCGTACGCGCAGGCCGCCCGGCGCGGCCTGGTGGTGGCCGTGGACCTGCCGAGCGGGGTCGACGCCGACACCGGCGAGGTGCCGGGCGAAGCGCTGCGCGCCGACGTCACCGTGTGCTTCGGCACGTACAAGCCCGGCCTGCTCGTCGACCCGGGCGCCTCGTACGCGGGGACGCTCCAACTCGTCGGGATCGGGCTGGAACTGCCGGAGGCGGACGTGACCGCCCTCCAGCACGCGGACGTGGCGGCGCTGCTGCCCGAGCCGGGCGTCGAGAGCGACAAGTACCGGCGCGGCGTCGTCGGCGTGGCGGCCGGCTCGGCGACGTACCCCGGTGCGGCGGTGCTGGCCGTCGCCGCGGCGCTGCGCGGCGGCGCCGGCGCGGTCCGGTACGTCGGCGCGGCGGCCGAGGAGGTCGTGCGGCGCTTCCCCGAGACGCTCGTCACCGAGGGCGGGCCGCACGGCGCCGGACGGGTGCAGGCGTGGGTGGTCGGCCCGGGCGGCGGCGAAACGGCGCGCCAGACCCTCGCCGAGGCGCTCGCGAGCGACGTCCCGGTGCTGGTCGACGCGGACGGGCTGACCGAACTCGGCCGCCTCGGCCCGGCCGCCCTGGCCGGCCGCACCGCGCCCACCCTGCTCACCCCGCACACCGGCG
The DNA here is from genome assembly GCF_042733235.1 of Kitasatospora sp. NPDC059722. Lineage (NCBI taxonomy): Bacteria > Bacillati > Actinomycetota > Actinomycetes > Kitasatosporales > Streptomycetaceae > Kitasatospora > Kitasatospora sp. NPDC059722. The sequence goes on along the minus strand of NZ_JBHWGD010000016.1, from coordinate 21,480 downwards.
AGGCCGCCCGGCTGCTCGCCGGCGCCGACGGCACACCACCCCCGGCCGCCGACGACCTGGCCGCCACCCGGCTGACCACCGCCCGCCGCCTCGCCGCCGCCTACCGGGCGACCGTCCTGCTCAAGGGCTCCACGACGGTGATCGCCGACCCCGGCGGCGCGGTCCGCGTCAACCCGACCGGCACCTCCTGGCTGGCGACCGCCGGCAGCGGCGACGTCCTGGCAGGCCTGGCCGGCTCCCTCCTCGCGGCCGGTCTGACCCCACTGGACGCCGCCTCGGTCGCCGCCTACCTCCACGGCCTGGCCGGCCGCCGGGCAGCGGGCACACCGGGCGCCCCGACGACGGCCATGGCGGTGGCCGAGGCGTTGCCGGTGGTGTGGCGGGCCGTGCGGGCGGGGTAGGGCGGGGCGAGGGGCGGTGGCGTGCTCGCTTGACCTGGCCGGCTGCCGGGTGGTGGGTGCGCTGGTGGTGGTGTGGCGCGGCCTGCCTCCGGGCCGGTGGCCGAGGCGTTGCCGGGGGTGTGGCGCGGCCTGTCTCCGGGGCGGCACACGCGGCGTCGGCGGTGGCGAGGCAGGGCGTGCAGGTGAGGTGGCGCGCGCATGCTCTCAGGTCGGGTCGGCCACCATGAAGCGGCGCAGTCGGCGGCCCTGGATGGCGTGGAGGGACGCCCGGGTGGGGCGGCGAGCGGTGCCCTCCGTGGGCGGCGGCGACGTCCTGGGTGCGGCGAGATGTGCGGGCGGGTATGCGGGGCTGAGGATGAGGCGCGGGAAGTCGGGTGGGCCGACTTTTGGTGTGGTGCTCTCGTGTCGGGGTTGGACCGTTCGCTCCGGTGGGAAGTCGGTTCGGCCGACGTCTCGTGTGTGGAGGGGAGCGGAACCGGGGGTGGGGCCGGGGCGTCCGTGGTAGCGGAGAGCCGGTCCGGTGCAGGTCGGAGCAGCGGGTGGACGGCGGCCGTGGGGCGCCGCGCCGACGGGGCGTTCGGCGAGGACTCCGGGACGTCTGGGAGACTGACCCTGATGACAACTGCGAAGACGGCCGGCTCGGCCACCCTCACCGACGGCGTACGGGCCGAGGCGACCATCGATCTGGGCGCCCTGCGCGGCAACCTCGCCGCGCTGCGCGAACGCGTCGCAAGCGCGGCGGTGATGCTCGCGGTCAAGGCGGACGCCTACGGCCACGGCGCGGTCGCGTGTGCCCGCGAGGCGGTCGCGAACGGGGTCGGGTGGCTGGGCTGCGCGACGCCCGAGGAGGCGCTGGCGCTGCGGGCCGCGGGCATCGGCCCGGAGCAGGCCCGCGTCCTGTGCTGGCTGTGGACGCCGGGCGGCCCGTGGCGGCAGGCGCTCCTGTCCGACCTGGACATCTCGGTCAGCGGGCAGTGGGCGCTCGACGAGCTGCTCCCCGCGGTCCGCGAGACCGGCATCCCGGCCCGCGTGCACCTGAAGGCGGACACCGGCCTCGGCCGCAACGGCTGCCAGCCGCACGACTGGCCGGCCCTGGTCGACGCCGCCCGTCGCGCCGAGGCCGAGGGGCTGCTCACGGTCGTCGGCGTCTGGTCGCACTTCGCCGCCGCGGACGAGCCCGGGCACCCGTCGATCCAGGCCCAGCTGGACGCCTTCCACACCGCGCTGGCGTACGCGGAGGCCGCCGGGCTGCGCCCCGAGGTGCGGCACCTGGCGAACTCGCCGGCCGCGCTGCTGCTGCCGGAGTCGCACTTCGACCTGGTCCGTACGGGCCTGGCCGCGTACGGGCTGTCGCCGGTGCCCGAGGTGGGTTCGCCGGCCGACTTCGGGCTGCGCCCGGTGATGTCGCTGACGGCGCGGCTGGCGCTGGTGAAGCACGTGCCGGGCGGGCACGGGGTCAGTTACGGCCACCACTACACCACCCCGGGGCCGACCACGCTGGGGCTCGTCCCGGTGGGCTACGGAGACGGCGTCCCGCGGCACGCGAGCGGCACCGGGCCGGTGCAGATCGGCGGCAAGTGGCGCACGGTGGCGGGCCGGGTGGCGATGGACCAGTTCGTCGTGGACCTCGGCGGGGACACCCCGCAGGTCGGCGACGAGGTGCTGCTGTTCGGCAGCGGTGAGCGCGGCGAGCCGACCGCGGAGGACTGGGCCCGGGCCTGCGGCACCATCGCGTACGAGATCGTGACCCGGATCGGCGCCCGGGTGCCCCGGCGCCACCTGGACGGCACGGTCCGCGCATGACGGAGTCCGACGGCCCGGCCGGGGCGGTCGCGAAGGCGGCGTCCGGGGTGAGCCGGGCGGGCGTGATCGGGATCTCGGTCGGCGTGCTGGCGGCGGGGGCCGCGGCCGGCGTGGCGATCGAACGGCTGACGGTCGGCCGGGCGACCCGCCGCCGGGCCCGGGCCGAGCTGGACGCCGGTGCGCCGTACGGTTCGCTGCGCGGGCGCCCGCGGACGGTGGCCGCACCGGACGGCACCGAGCTGTACGTCGAGCTCGACGGCACCGGCTGGGACGACGCGGGCGGTGCCGCCGAGCCGCTGACCGTGGTCTTCAGCCACGGCTACTGCCTGAACCAGGACAGCTGGCACTTCCAGCGGGCCGCGCTGCGCGACGGCCTGCGGCTGGTCTTCTGGGACCAGCGCAGCCACGGCCGTTCGGAGCGCTCCCGCTCCTACCTGGCCGGGGAGCCCGCGAGCATCGACCAGCTGGGCGGGGACCTCAAGGCGGTGATCGACGCCGTCGCGCCGACCGGGCCGCTGGTGCTGGTCGGCCACTCGATGGGCGGCATGACGGTGATGGCGCTGGCCGACCAGCACCCGGAGCTGTTCCGCGAGCGCGTGGCCGGCGTAGCGCTGGTGGGCACGCTGGCGGGGAACTGGGACCAGGTCAGCCTGGGCCTGCCGTCGGCGGGCGCGAAGCTGTTCAAGCGGGTCGCGCCCGGGGTGGTCAAGCTGCTGGGCCGTCAGGTGGAGCTGGTGGAGGCGACCCGCCGGTTCGGCTCGGACGTCGCGGCCGTGTTCTACCGAAAGTTCTCCTTCGGTTCGAAGGACGTCGACCCGGGCGTGGTGCGCTTCGCCGAGCAGCTGCTGGACGCCACGCCGATCGACGTCGTCGCCGAGTTCTACCCGGTGTTCGGCGCGCACGAGAAGACCGCCGCACTGGCAGCCCTGCGCGGCCTGCCGGCGCTGGTGCTGGCCGGCACCAAGGACCTCCTGACGCCGCCCGCGCACAGCGAGGCGATGGCCGAGCAACTGCCCGGCGCCGAGCTGGTGATCGTCGAGGGCGCCGGCCACCTGGTGATGCTGGAGCGCCCGGAGCTGGTGGACCACCACCTGGCCGCGCTGCTCAGGCGGGCCGCGGCGTTCGGCGGGGCCGCCGAGCCGCCGCCGTCCGTCCTCGATCCGGTCTGAGGGACGGCCGGGGACCGCGGCGCGCGCCCGGCCGCGGATGTGGCACGGTAGCGGGGGCGGCCGGTGGTCGGCGCGCCCGGTACGGACCGAAGGGCAAGACACGCGCATGGGCTCGCACGCCACTCTCACCGTCCCCACCCCGGAGCGGATGGGCCGGCTCGGCCGGGAGCTGGCCGCGCTGCTGAGGCCGGGGGACCTGGTGCTCCTCTCGGGTGAGCTGGGCGCGGGGAAGACCACGCTGACCAGGGGCCTGGGGGAGGGCCTGCAGGTGCGCGGCGCGGTGACCTCGCCGACCTTCGTGATCGCCCGGGTGCACCCGTCGCTCGTGGGCGGTCCGGCCCTGGTGCACGTGGACGCGTACCGGCTGGGCGGCGACCTGGACGAGATGGAGGACCTCGACCTCGACGTGTCGCTGCCCGAGTCGGTGGTGGTGGTCGAGTGGGGCGAGGGCAAGGTCGAGCGGCTGTCCGAGGACCGCCTGGAGGTGCGGATCGAGCGGGCGATCGGCGACACCGCGGGCGAGGACCACGACCCGCGCCGCGTGCTGCTGACCGGCATCGGGGCGCGCTGGGAGGACGTCGAGCTGGCGAAGCTGGCGTGACGGCCCGTCGGACCGTGCGGAGGCTTCGCCGTCCGTTTGCCGACAGGCTGTCGGGAAAGTGTTGCGAGGGGGGCGCCGGGCGTGATGGGATGGGTGCTGCGGTTAGGTCTGCCTAACTAGGGAGGCGCCATGTCGAGCACCACCCCCGCCCCGGAGCGCGCCGTGCGCACCACCGGGGCCGGAGAGTCCGCCCGTCGCGCTCCGGGGGAGCCGATGCGGGCGCTGCTGGCCGCGTGCGCCGCGGCCGAGGCGGTGTCCACCCCGCCCGAACCGGCGCCGCGCCGGGCCGACGACGCCGGGACGGACACGCCCCGCGCGGCCTGACGGCCCTGGTCGGACGCGCGCGCGCCGGGTGACCACGAGTCGGACGGGCACGCCTCAGGCGACCACGACCACCTTGGTGTCCTTCGGGGCGAAGTCCCACAGCAGCTGACCGTCCTGGCGGGAGCTGCGGATGCCGCCGGTCTTGGTCTTGGGGTCGGCGGTCGGCGTCGCGCCGTCCACGGCCGCGCTGAAGCCGAAGACCACGCCGTTCTGCTGCGCGAAGCGCACCACGTGCTCGATCTGCTTGCCGTCCGTCCCGGTGGTGGTGGCCGTGCGGCTGTACACCGGGTACGCGCCGGGGGTCGGCTCGACCGTGCCCGGGGTGACCGGGAACGCCGCGACCACCTGCGGGTTCTTCTTCGGCTCGATCAGCCACACGTAGTGGCCGGAGACCGAGTAGACGACCCGCGTGCCGGTGCCCGAGGAGGCCGGCAGCGTCGGTGCCGTCGGGGTCGGGGTCGTGCTCGGCGCCGCCGAGGTGGCCGGGCCGCCGGCCGTCGCGGTGGCGGTCGGCCGGGCGGCGCCCGCGCGGTCCTGGGCGCCGTTCGCCTGGAAGGCCAGCAGGCTCACGACCGCCAGGGCTCCCAGGGTCAGCCCCGTGACCACCACTCCAGGACCCATCTTCGCCACTGCCGCTCCCGCCGCCGTCCGCTGTACGTACCGCCCTAATCGTGCCAGGTCCCGCGGGCCGCTCCGCAGCGGCTCGGACGTGTGTTCCGCAGTGGTACGCCGTATCGATCGGCCGGTCGGCCCAACGTCGGTCTAACCTTGACCCGTGCTGCTGCTCGCGTTCGACACCGCTACCCCCGCCGTCACCGCCGCCGTCCACGACGGCACGGCCGTCCTCGCCGAGACCGACCAGGTCGACGCCCGGCGCCACGGCGAACTGCTTCTGCCCGCCATCGACCGGGTGCTGCGGACGGCCGGCGTCGACAAGCAGCAGCTCACCGGCATCGCCGTCGGCGTCGGCCCCGGCCCGTACACCGGCCTGCGGGTCGGCCTCGTGACCGCCGCCGCGCTCGGCCACGCGCTGGGCCTGCCGGTGCACGGCGTCTGCACCCTGGACGCGATCGCGTTCCAGGCGCGCGCCGAGGGCCTGGCCGGGCAGCCGTTCACGGTGGCCACCGACGCGCGCCGCAAGGAGGTCTACTGGGCCTCCTACGACGCCGACGGCCGCCGCACCGAGGGCCCCGGCGTGGACCGCCCGGCCGAGCTGTCGCCGCAGCCGCGTTCGGTCGGCGCCGGCGCGCTGCTCTACCCCGACGCCTTCCCGGGCGCGCACGGCCCCGAGCACGTCTCGGCCGGCGCCCTGGCCGGCTTCGCCGCCGCCGAGCTGGCCGCCGGGCGCGAGCTGCTGCCGAACGTGCCGCTGTACCTGCGCCGCCCGGACGCCCAGGTGCCGGCCGGCTACAAGGCGGTGCTCCCGGCGTGAACCACGGCACCACCCTGCGCCCGATGCGCTGGTGGGACATCGAGCCGGTGATGGAACTGGAGCTGCGGCTCTTCCCCGAGGACGCCTGGTCCCACGGGATGTACTGGTCCGAGCTGGCCGAGACCCACCCCGGCGGCACCCGCCACTACACCGTGGCCACCGCCGCGGACGGCACGATCGTCGGCTACGCCGGACTGATGGCGATCGCCGGCGAGGGCGACGTCCAGACCATCGCCGTCGACGAGCGCCACCAGGGCGCCGGCCTCGGCGCGGCGCTGCTCACCGACCTGATCCGGGAGTCCGCCCGGCGGGGCTGCGCCGAACTGCTGCTGGAGGTGCGGGTGGACAACCCGCGCGCCCAGCGGCTGTACGAGCGCCACGGCTTCCAGCCGGTGGGCATCCGGCGCGGCTACTACCAGCCCGCCAACGTCGACGCGCTGGTGATGCGCCTCGACCACCCCAGCACCGACAGCACCGACAGCACCGACCCGAAGGACATTGAGGACACCCGCCATGGCTGACGAACCGCTCGTCCTCGGCATCGAGACCTCCTGCGACGAGACCGGCGTCGGCATCGTGCGCGGCACCACGCTGCTGGCCGACGCGGTCGCCTCCAGCGTCAACGACCACGCCCGCTTCGGCGGCGTCGTCCCGGAGATCGCCAGCCGGGCCCACCTGGAGGCGATGGTCCCGACCATCCAGCGCGCCCTGGACACCGCCGGGGTCAAGACGAGCGACCTGGACGGCATCGCCGTGACGGCGGGCCCCGGCCTGGCCGGCGCGCTGCTGGTCGGCGTCAGCGCCGCGAAGGCGTACGCCTGGGCGCTCGACAAGCCGCTGTACGGGGTCAACCACCTCGCCTCGCACATCTGCGTCGACCAGCTGGAGCACGGTCGGCTGCCCTCGCCGACCATGGCGCTGCTGGTCTCCGGCGGGCACTCCTCGCTGCTGCTCAGCGAGGACATCACGACCGACGTCCGCCCGCTCGGCGCGACCATCGACGACGCGGCCGGCGAGGCCTTCGACAAGGTGGCCCGGGTGCTCGGCCTGGGCTTCCCCGGCGGCCCGATCGTGGACCGCACGGCCCGCGAGGGCGACCCCAAGGCGATCGCCTTCCCGCGCGGCCTGAGCGGCCGGAACGACCCCGCGTACGACTTCTCCTTCTCCGGCCTGAAGACCGCCGTCGCCCGGTGGGTGGAGGCCAAGCGCCGGGCCGGCGAGGAGGTGCCGGTCGCCGACGTGGCGGCGTCCTTCCAGGAGGCGGTCACCGACGTGCTCACCCGCAAGGCCGTCAAGGCGTGCAAGGACAACGGCGTCGACCACCTGATGATCGGCGGCGGGGTCGCGGCCAACTCGCGGCTGCGCGAGATGGCCCAGCAGCGCTGTGACCGGGCCGGGATCATGCTGCGGGTGCCGCGCCCCGGCCTGTGCACCGACAACGGCGCGATGGTGGCCGCGCTGGGCTCCGAGATGGTGTGGCGCGACCGCGCGCCGTCCGCCTTCGACCTGTCGGCGGACTCCTCGCTGCCCGTCACCGACGTCCACGTCCCGGCCGCTGACCTGCACCACGGCGACGTCCACGGCCAGGCGTACGACGCCCTCGGCGGCGGTGCCGGGTGACCGTCGCCATGATGTGGGAGGCCCGCGCCGCCGACGGCCGCGGGGCCGAACTCGCCTCCTGGGCACGGGAGACGGCGATCCCGGCGCTGCGCGGCTCGGCGGGCCTGGAGCGCCTCGAACTGTTCGGCGCCCCCGGTGAGCGGGTGCTGCTGATCGCCTGGTGGAGCGGCGAGCCGGTGCCCGTCGCCGAGCCGCCGGCCGAGCTGCTCGGCCGTCCGGTGCACCGCTGGTCCTTCACCAGCGAGCACGTCGAGTAGGCCGGTACGGGAACCGCGAGCCGGGCCACTACCGTGCTAGCTGAGAAACGGCGGACGGACCAGGAGCGCGCGCGGTGAAGCAGGACGGCCGGAACAGGACCAAGGCGTACGCGGCGGGGGCGCTGGCCCTGCTGGCCCTCGCCACCGGGTGCGGCGGCAACGGGGACGGCGCCGCCGCCCCGGCACCGACGAGCGCGGCCCCGGCCGGGGGCCAGCCCGCCGGCGGCGCCGCACCGACCGCCGCGGCGACCACGCCCGCGGCGGCGCAGGCCGCGGGCGACGCCGCGTGGGCGAAGTGGAACCTCAAGCCGCTGGCCCCGGCCCCCGCGCCGCCCGCGGACAAGCCCGTCAAGCTCGAACGGACCGGCACCGTACCGGTGTTCAGCGACGTGAAGACGAGCGACAAGGTCGTCTTCATCACCATCGACGACGGTGCCGAGAAGGACCCGAAGTTCGTCGAGATGCTGACCGACCTCAAGGTGCCGATCACGATGTTCCTGACCAAGGACATCGTCAAGAACGACTACGGCTACTTCAAGCCACTCCAGGCGCTCGGCAACCACATCCAGAACCACACCGTCACCCACCCGGTGATGAGCAAGCTCACGCCGGACAAGCAGAAGTCCGAGATCTGCGACGACCAGAGCGCGCTCACCCAGCAGTACGGCACCGCGCCGCTGCTGTTCCGCCCGCCGTTCGGGGACGGCGCCAACACGCCGACGCTCAACACCTCGGTGCAGGAGTGCGGTCCGCGGGCGGTCGTGCTGTGGCGCGAGTCCATGCAGATCCACGACATGCAGTACCAGGCGGCGGACAAGAAGCTGAAGCCCGGCGACATCATCCTGGCCCACTTCCGCGGGCCGAAGGAGCTCAAGGGCGCCACGATGACCCAGATGTTCGGCGAGCTGCTGGCCCGGATCCAGGAGCAGGGCTTCTCGGTGGCCCGGCTGGACGACTACATCCAGCCGCCGGCGTAGCCGTCCGGTCCGTCCGTCCGGTCAGCCGCTCCGTCCGTCAGGCGCGGTCGATCAGACCGGCTGACCGAGCATCATCAGCGGGCCGTTGTCGGTGCGGCTGAGGATCACCGTGACGGAGTTCGGCCCGGAGGGCTTGAGCTGGCGGCGCAGTTCCTCCGGGGTGATCGCCATCCCGCGCTTCTTGATCACCACGGTGCCGACCCCGCGCTCGCGCAGCAGGGCCTTCAGCTTCTTGATGTGGAAGGGCAGCACGTCGGTCAGCTCGAAGGCGTGCGCGTACGGCGTCGGGACCAGCTCGTCCGAGGTCAGGTAGGCGATCTTCGGGTCGATCAGCCGTCCGCCCACCTGCTCGGCCACCTCGGCCACCAGGTGGGCGCGGATCACGGCGCCGTCCGGCTCGTACAGGTACCGGCCGACCGGCCCGGCCGCCGGGTCGGGCAGATCGCCGCCGGTGAGGCTCGCGGCGTGCGGCAGGAGCGTCGCGCGGTGCGGGTGGGCGGCCTTGGTGCCGAACCAGAGCACCGCCTCCTTCACGTCCCCGTGGTCGGAGACCCACTCGGCCTCGGCGTCCTCGGGGACGGCCTCGTGCGGGATGCCCGGCGCGACCTTCAGCGCGCCGATCGGGGTCCGGCGGCCGGCCTCGACGGCCCACGAGAGCGGTGGGGCGTACGCCTCCGGGTCGAACACCCGGCCGCGCGCCGTCCGTCGCGCCGGGTCGGTGAACACCGCGTCGTAGCCGGTGACGTCCACGTCGGCGACGTCCGCGCAGCGCACCTCGACCAGGTCGGTGAGGCCCAGCGCGGCGGCGTTGGCGGCGGTGGCCGCGCAGGCGGCCGGGTCCCGGTCGACGGCCAGCACCTCGATCCCGGCCCGGGCCAGCGCCAGGACGTCCCCGCCGATCCCGCAGCACAGGTCGGCCAGCCGCCGCACCCCGAGCCCGGCGAAGCGCTGCGCGCGCCACTCGGCGACGCTGCGCCGGGTGGACTGCTCGACGCCGTTGGGCGTGAAGTACATCAGGTCGGCGTCCGCCCCGAACTTCGCGCGGGCGCGCTGGCGCAGCCGCGCCTGCCCGAACGCCGCCGACACCAGGTCGGCCGGGTGCTCGCGCCGCAGCCGGGTGGCCAGCGCGAGCTCCTCCTCGGGCGTGAACTCGCGCAACGCGGCGAGCAGGTCCTGTCCTTCGGGGGTCAGCAGCGGCTGGAGGTTCTCGGTGTCCACGGGGCCATTCTCGCCGGTCGGGCGGTGTGGTGGCCGGTCCCGGGCGGTCGTGCAGGGCCGCGCGGGACGGCGGCCGCGCGTCCGCGGGCCGGGACGGCGGGGCGCGTCGTTGGCACTCTGGTTGACTGAGTGCTAACACGGGCCTATGGTCGTCCTTGGCACTCTCCACCTGGGGAGTGCTAACGCGAAGACGCGTGCCTGACCCCCGCGACGGCAGGTGCGCAGGTTCGCCCCTTACCCGTTAGAAAACCCCGTAATCTCCGAAGGGGAGCTCGGACGTGACCACCAGCAGCAAGGTTGCCATCAAGCCGCTCGAGGACCGCATCGTGGTCCAGCCGCTCGACGCCGAGACCACCACGGCCTCCGGCCTGGTTATCCCGGACACCGCCAAGGAGAAGCCCCAGGAGGGTGTCGTCCTGGCCGTCGGCCCGGGCCGCTTCGAGGACGGCCAGCGTCTGCCGCTCGACGTCGCCGTCGGTGACATCGTCCTGTACTCGAAGTACGGCGGCACCGAGGTGAAGTACCAGGGCGAGGAGTACCTCGTCCTCTCCGCCCGCGACGTTCTCGCCATCATCGAGAAGTAAGTCGTTCCGACCCGCCCCGGATCCGTGTCCCAAGTGACAGGGGCCCGGGGCGTGGTTGTTGGTTCACGTAGTTCGGCGGCCGGTGGGCCGGCCGCAGCCCCGAGGGAATAGGGAACATGGCGAAGATCCTGCAGTTCGACGAGGACGCCCGCCGCTCGCTGGAGCGCGGTGTCAACAAGCTGGCCGACACCGTCAAGGTGACCATCGGCCCCAAGGGCCGCAACGTCGTCATCGACAAGAAGTTCGGCGCCCCGACCATCACCAACGACGGTGTCACCATCGCCCGTGAGGTCGAGCTGGACGACCCGTACGAGAACCTTGGCGCTCAGCTCGTCAAGGAGGTCGCCACCAAGACCAACGACGTCGCGGGCGACGGCACCACCACAGCCACCGTGCTGGCCCAGGCCCTGGTCAACGAGGGTCTGCGCAACGTCGCCGCCGGTGCCGGCCCGGCCGCCCTGAAGAAGGGCATCGACAAGGCCGTCGCCGCCGTCTCCGAGCACCTGCTCTCGGTGGCCCGCGAGATCGAGGGCAAGGACGACGTCGCCGCCGTCGCGTCCCTCTCCGCCCAGGACACCCAGGTCGGCGAGCTGATCGCCGAGGCGATCGACAAGGTCGGCAAGGACGGTGTCATCACCGTCGAGGAGTCGAACACCTTCGGCGTCGAGCTCGAGTTCACCGAGGGCATGCAGTTCGACAAGGGCTACCTGTCGCCGTACTTCGTCACCGACGCGGAGCGGCAGGAGGCGGTCCTGGAGGACCCGTACATCCTGATCCACCAGGGCAAGATCTCCTCGATCCAGGAGCTCCTGCCGCTGCTGGAGAAGATCCTGCAGGGCGGTGCCTCGAAGCCGCTGCTGATCATCGCCGAGGACGTCGACGGCGAGGCGCTGTCGACCCTGGTGCTGAACAAGATCCGCGGCATCTTCAACGCCGTCGCCGTCAAGGCCCCGGGCTTCGGCGACCGCCGCAAGGCGATCCTCGGCGACCTGGCCACCCTGACCGGCGGCACCGTGATCTCCGAGGAGGTCGGCCTCAAGCTCGACCAGGCCGGTCTGGACGTGCTGGGCAGCGCCCGCCGCGTGACCATCACCAAGGACGAGACCACCATCGTCGAGGGCGCCGGCGACGCCGAGGCCGTGGCCGGCCGCGTCGCCCAGATCAAGGGCGAGATCGCCGGCACCGACTCCGACTGGGACCGCGAGAAGCTGCAGGAGCGCCTGGCCAAGCTGGCCGGCGGCGTCTGCGTCATCAAGGTCGGCGCCGCCACCGAGGTGGAGCTGAAGGAGCGCAAGCACCGCCTGGAGGACGCCATCTCGGCGACCCGCGCCGCGGTCGAGGAGGGCATCGTCGCCGGCGGTGGCGCCTCCCTGGTCCACGCCGCCAAGGTGCTGGACGGCGGCCTGGGCCTGTCGGGCGACGAGGCCACCGGTGTCGCCGTGGTCCGCAAGGCGCTGCACGAGCCGCTGCGCTGGATCGCCCAGAACGCCGGCCTGGAGGGCTACGTCATCACCTCCAAGGTCGCCGAGCTGGAGGCCGGCCAGGGCTACAACGCCGCCACCGGCGAGTACGGCGACCTGGTGAAGGCCGGCGTCATCGACCCGGTCAAGGTCACCCGCTCCGCCCTGGAGAACGCCGCCTCGATCGCCTCCCTGCTGCTCACCACCGAGACCCTCGTGGTGGAGAAGAAGGAGGAGGCCGCCGACGCCGGTCACGGCCACTCGCACGGCGGTCACGGCCACTCGCACTGAGGCCCCTGAAGTGGACCGGAGGCCCGGTCCGCCCCCATCCTGGGAGGCGGGCCGGGCCTCCGGCGTTCGGGCCCGGGGGTCCGCGAGTCCGCTTGAAGACTCAACTATCAGTGAAATTTTGCGTTCGGCAAAGATTGCCTTATAACTGAGGCATGATCGAGGCCCGCCACCTGCGCGTCCTGCGGGCCGTCGCCCGCACCGGCTCCTTCTCCGCCGCCGCGCGCGAGCTGGGCTGTACCCAGCCCGCCATCAGCCAGCAGATGAAGGCCCTGGAGAAGTCCGTGGACACCCCGCTGGTGGTCCGTTCGGGCCGGGGCATGCAGCTGAGCGAGGCCGGACGGGTGCTCCTCAAGCACGCCACCGGGATCCTGGCCGGGCTGTCGGCGGCCGAGGAGGAGGTCGCGGCCATCGCCGGGCTGCGGGCCGGGCGGGTGCGGCTGGTGTCCTTCCCGACCGCGAGTTCCACCCTGGTGCCGCCCGCCGTCGCCCGCCTGCGGGACAGCCATCCGGGGGTGCGCGTGTCGCTGGTCGAGGCGGAGCCGCCGGAGTCGCTGGCGATGCTGCGCGGCGGCGAGTGCGAGATCGCGCTGGCCTTCCGCTACCCGCAGTCCGAGGGCGCCACCGCTCTCCCGGTGCCCGCGCACGGCACGCCGCGCGAGGCGCGGGCCGAGGCGAACCTGGAGGCGCAGCAGCTGAGCGCCGGCACCGACTGGTCCGACCTGGTGGTCACGCCGCTGCTGGACGACCCGCTGGTGGGCCTGCTGCCGGGGGCGCCCCCCCGGGGGGGGGGGGGCGGCGCGGGGGGGGGGGGGGGGCGGGCGGGGGGGGCGGGGGGGGGCGGCGGCGCGCCCGTCGCCCGCGCCCCCG
>NZ_JBHWGD010000016.1:0-8466 GCF_042733235.1 Kitasatospora sp. NPDC059722 | reverse complement strand
GCCCCTCTGCTGCCCCCCCCCCCCGCAGTCCCCGCCTGTGGGCCCCCCCCCCCGCGGCCCCCCCGGGGGGGGGGCGCGCCGCCCCCCCCCCCCGGGGGGGGGGGGCCCCCCGGCGCGGTGGAGCTGGCCGAGCTGGCGGGGGAGCAGTGGATCGCCGGCTGCCCGCAGTGCCGCGGGCACCTGGTGGAGCTGTGCGCCGGTGCGGGGTTCGAGCCCCGGATCGACTTCGCGACGGACGACTACCCGGCGGTGGTCGGTCTGGTGGCGGCCGGGCTGGGGGTGGCGGTGCTGCCGCGGCTGGCGCTGGAGTCGGTGCGGCCTGACGGGGTGTCGACGGCGCCGGTGCGGACCGCCTCGGGGGCGCCGGCGGTGCGGCAGGTGGTCGCGCTGACCCTGCCGGACCTGGCCGAGGTGCCGGCCGTGGCGCTGATGCTGGAGCGGCTCGCGGGGGCCGCCGGGGCCCGCTGACGCAGGGTCACCGGCCGGGGGGCTTGGAGCGCCGCGAAGGAACGTTTCTTCACGGCGCGGCCTCGGCGTGGCGCTAACGCTGGGCGACCGTCGGCGCGACCAGTGGGACCTCCACCAGCCGGTGCCGCGAGCGCCCGAGCAGCTCCTCGCGCTCGTCCTCGGTCATCCCGCCCCAGACGCCGTACGGCTCGCGGACCGCCAGCGCGTGCGCCGCGCACTCGGCGATCACGGGGCAGCGCGTGCAGACCTCCTTGGCGCTGGCCTCGCGCGAGCTCCGCGCGGCCCCGCGTTCGCCTTCGGGGTGGAAGAAGAGCGAGCTGTCCACGCCACGGCAGGCTGCGGAGAGCTGCCAGTCCCAGAGGTCCGCGTTGGGACCGGGGAGGCGGGAGAAATCTGCCATGGCTCATTCCCTTCAGAGGCTCGTCGGCCGCGGGCCGGCCCCAGCGGAGCTCGCTGCGGGCGTGGCGGGGCGTCGATGCACTGGTGTGGACACCTGGAAATATGACTTAAGGCAACTCCATGGACAAGTCACCCACAGAGTGGCACAACAGTCAATGACCATACGAAAGCTATAAAAACGGGCGAAGTGGGCATGGACTTCCGCAGGCGCGGACGTGGCAATCGGGTGGTCCGAGGGGCGCACGGAGCCCCGCACCGGTGTGCGGGTCGCACGCCGACCGCGCGCGAGCTGCACAAAAGTGCGGCGTGTGCACCGCGATGCGGCTGATCGGTAATGGGTTGGCCACGTACAGTGGTGGAGATGGCCCCGAAGGCCGTAACTCATTCGAGTGACGGTCGTTGGAAGTGCGGAGGCGGTTAGCGGGCGCCGGACGTCGGGAACGATCGCGGGGAAGTTGAGGCGATCAGCACGGACTCTGTCGCCGATCGGCCGTGTCGGAGAGGTTCGTACCAGCCAGGAGGCTCAACGTGACGCGGATCAGCTGCGGAGGACGACGGTCATGACTTCCGTTCTCGTTTGCGACGATTCCCCGCTCGCCCGCGAGGCGCTTCGCCGCGCCGTCGCGACCGTACCCGGTGTGGACCGGGTCACCACCGCGACGAACGGGGAGGAGGTCCTCCGCCGCTGGGTGGCCGACCGCTCCGATCTCGTGCTGATGGACGTCCGGATGCCCGGCCTCGGCGGGGTCGAGACGGTCCGGCGGCTGCTGTCCGCCGACCCGGGCGCGCGCATCATCATGCTCACCGTCGCCGAGGACCTCGACGGCGTCGCCCTCGCGGTCGCCGCCGGCGCCCGCGGGTACCTGCACAAGGACGCCTCGCGCGCCGAGCTGCGGGCCACCGTCACCCAGGCCCTCGCCGACCCGACCTGGCGGCTCGCCCCGCGCCGGCTGCGCAGCCCCGACATGGGCGCGGCGCCGACGCTGACGGCGCGTGAGATCCAGGTGCTGGAGGGCATGAGCCACGGCCGCAGCAACGCCGAGATCGGCCGTGAGCTGTTCCTCTCCGAGGACACCGTCAAGACCCACGCCCGGCGCCTGTTCAAGAAGCTCGGGGCCTCGGACCGGGCCCACGCGGTGGCGCTGGGTTTCCGCTGGGGCCTGGTCCGCTGACCGCAGGCGGCGCCGCCGGCTGCGGCGCGCCGCCGGTGTTTCCGGGGACGGGTGCCGCACGGACGTGTGACGTTACGGTCCCGAGGTTGCACCATGGAGTGGTGGAGCACCTCGGGGACCAGCGGACAGGCACTGCGGCGAACCACGCAGCCGCAGGACACTCGGCGGACGGCGCGGCGGACGGGACCACCGACGGCGGCGGGGCGGGAGGCGGCACGGTGCAGGAGGGGCCGGTGGTGCCCGGCGGCACGCCGCGCGGTGCCGCACCGCATAACGTTCCGGTGCACAACTCCGGACGCGGTGCCGCGTTTTCCCGTTCGACCAGGCACCATGGACCGATGCGTGACGACGTCGCCGGTGCGGCCGGCCAGGCGGACCCGGTGGAGGCCGAGCCCTCCGGCCCGGGTGGCGATCCGTCGTACGCCGATTCCGGCCCGCCGGGTGGGGTGCCCGGCGGTGGCACCGGCCCCGGTCGTCCGCCCGTGCTCGGCGGCGGCGGGTCGCCGCTGGTGGGCGAGCTGGTCGCGGCCGCCGTCCGCGGCGAGGGCCCGGCCATCGACGCGCTGCTCGCGTACGTCCACCCGCTGGCGCTGCGGTACTGCCGCGGCCGGCTGGTCCGGCTGCCCGGCGGGGCCAGGCACCACGTGGACGACATCGCGCAGGAGGTGTGCGTCGCCGTGCTGTGCGCGCTGCCCCGGTACAAGGACCAGGGGCGGCCGTTCGAGGCCTTCGTCTACGGCATCGCCGCGCACAAGATCGCCGATCTGCAGCGGGCCGCGATGCGCGGGCCCGCCTCGACCGTGGTGCCGCAGGACGACCTGCCGGAGGTGCCGGACGAGGCGCTCGGTCCGGAGGAGCAGGCGCTGCTGAGCAGTGACGCGGCCTGGGCGAAGGAGCTGCTCTCCAACCTGCCGGCCCGTCAGCGCGAGCTGGTGCTGCTGCGGGTGGCCGCCGGGCTGTCCGCGGAGGAGACCGGCGAGGTGCTGGGGATGTCGGCGGGGGCCGTCCGGGTGGCGCAGCACCGTGCCCTGAGCCGGCTGCGGGCGCTCGCGGAGGAGTCCTCCTGACGCTGCCGCCGGGAGCGGTCGGAATGGCTCATGGGCGGAGGGTGTTGTCAAGGGCACACGAGGACCACAATCCCGGTGCCAGTACCATGGGGTATCGGCGCCTGGGCAGGTTGCCAAAGTTTCACGGGTGCGAACGGGGTTCCCCTGGAGGATCCTCCAAAGTCCACCCGGCTTTCGGCGGTCTGCGCGAGTGAGCGATGAACGCGTCCCCACCCTCAGGGCGTGTGCGGATCAAACGGCCGGCCACGGAAGGTACCCCCGAAATGTCTTACAACGCCGCAGGCGTACCCGAGAAGTTCGCCATGCTCGGGCTCACGTTCGATGACGTCCTGCTGCTGCCCGGGGCCTCCGAGGTGCTGCCGAACCAGGTCGACACCTCCTCGCGGGTCTCCCGGAACGTGCGCGTGAACCTCCCGATGCTCTCCGCCGCGATGGACAAGGTCACCGAGGCCCGGATGGCGATCGCGATGGCCCGCCAGGGCGGTGTCGGCGTCCTGCACCGGAACCTGTCGGTCGAGGACCAGGCCAACCAGGTCGACCTGGTGAAGCGCTCGGAGTCCGGCATGGTCACCGACCCGATCACGGTCGGCCCGCTGACCACCCTGGCCGAGGCCGACGCGCTGTGCGCCAAGTTCCGCATCTCCGGCGTGCCGGTCGCGGACGAGGCGGGCAAGCTGCTCGGCATCGTCACCAACCGCGACATGGCCTTCGAGTCGGACCGCAGCCGTCAGGTCCGCGAGATCATGACCCCGATGCCGCTGATCACCGGCAAGGTCGGCATCTCGGGCGAGGACGCGATGGCGCTGCTGCGCCGGCACAAGATCGAGAAGCTGCCGCTGGTCGACGACGAGGGCCGGATCAAGGGCCTGATCACCGTCAAGGACTTCGTCAAGGCCGAGAAGTACCCGAACGCCGCCAAGGACGCCGAGGGCCGTCTGCTGGTCGGTGCCGCCGTGGGTGCCAGCGCCGAGGCGTTCGACCGGGCCCAGGCCCTGGTCGCGGCCGGTGTGGACTTCCTGGTCGTGGACACCTCGCACGGCCACAGTCACAACGCGCTGGCGTGGATCGAGAAGATCAAGTCGGCCGTCAAGGTCGACGTGGTCGGCGGCAACGTCGCCACCCGCGACGGCGCCCAGGCGCTGATCGACGCCGGCGTGGACGGCGTCAAGGTCGGCGTCGGCCCGGGCTCGATCTGCACCACCCGGGTGGTCGCCGGCATCGGCGTCCCGCAGATCACCGCGATCTACGAGGCCGCCCAGGCCTGCCAGGCGGCCGGCGTGCCGGTCATCGGCGACGGCGGCCTGCAGTACTCCGGCGACATCGGCAAGGCGCTGGCCGCCGGTGCCGACACCGTCATGCTCGGCTCGCTGCTGGCCGGCTGCGAGGAGTCCCCGGGCGAGCTGCTGTTCATCAACGGCAAGCAGTACAAGTCCTACCGCGGCATGGGCTCGCTGGGCGCCATGCAGTCCCGCGGCCAGGCGAAGTCCTTCTCCAAGGACCGCTACTTCCAGGCCGACGTCAGCTCCGACGAGAAGCTCATCGCCGAGGGCATCGAGGGCCAGGTGCCCTACCGCGGCCCGCTGTCCGCGGTGCTGTTCCAGCTGGTCGGCGGTCTGCGCCAGACCATGGGGTACGTCGGGGCCGCCACCATCGCCGAGATGGAGAGCAAGGGCCGCTTCGTGCGGATCACCTCGGCGGGTCTCAAGGAGAGCCACCCGCACGACATCCAGATGACCGTCGAGGCGCCGAACTACTCGTCGCGCTGATCGTCCGCACTCCCCGAGGGGCCCGTCGCCGTCCGCAGCGGCGGGCCCCTCGCGCGTGTCCGCGGGCCGGGCCGTCGGGGCGTGCGCACGGTCCGTGCGGGATACTGGGGGCGGCCGGGGTGACCCGGCGGGCATGAGCAACACAGCAGAAGGGCTCGAAGTGACCGAGATCGAGATCGGGCGAGGCAAGCGCGGCCGCCGGGCGTACGCCTTCGACGACATCGCCGTCGTCCCCAGCCGCCGTACCCGGGACCCGAAGGAGGTCTCGATCGCCTGGCAGATCGACGCCTACCGCTTCGAGCTGCCGTTCCTGGCCGCCCCGATGGACAGCGTGGTCTCGCCGCAGCAGGCCATCGCCATCGGCCGCCTCGGCGGTCTGGGCGTGCTGAACCTGGAAGGCCTGTGGACCCGCTACGAGGACCCGCAGCCGCTGCTCGACGAGATCGCCTCGATCACCGACGAGGCCGTCGCCACCCGCCGCCTCCAGGAGATCTACGCCGCGCCGATCCGCGCCGAGCTGATCAAGCAGCGGATCCAGGAGGTCCGCGAGTCCGGCGTGGTCACCGCCGCCGCGCTCTCGCCGCAGCGCACCGCCGAGTTCTCCAAGGCCGTCGTGGACGCCGGCGTCGACGTCTTCGTCATCCGCGGCACCACCGTCTCGGCCGAGCACGTCTCCAGCGCCGCCGAGCCGCTGAACCTCAAGCAGTTCATCTACGAGCTGGACGTCCCGGTCATCGTCGGCGGCTGCGCCACGTACACCGCCGCCCTGCACCTCATGCGCACCGGCGCGGCCGGCGTGCTGGTCGGCTTCGGCGGCGGCGCCGCCCACACCACCCGCAACGTGCTCGGCATCCAGGTGCCGATGGCCACCGCCGTCGCGGACGTGGCCGCCGCCCGCCGCGACTACATGGACGAGTCCGGCGGCCGCTACGTGCACGTGATCGCGGACGGCGGCGTCGGCTACAGCGGCGACATCCCGAAGGCCGTCGCCTGCGGCGCCGACGCGGTCATGATCGGCGCCGCGCTGGCCCGCGCCACCGACGCGCCCGGCAAGGGCTTCCACTGGGGCATGGAGGCCGTCCACGAGGAGCTGCCGCGCGGCAAGCGGGTGGACCTCGGCACGGTCGGCACCACCGAGGAGATCCTCACCGGCCCGTCGCACACCCCGGACGGCACCATGAACCTGTTCGGCGCGCTGCGCCGGGCGATGGCCACCACCGGCTACACGGAGCTCAAGGAGTTCCAGCGGGTCGAGGTCACCGTCAACCCGGCGCTCGACCACCGCTGAGGCGAACGCTGACGAGGGCCCCCGCCGTGCGAACGGCGGGGGCCCTCGTCGTTCCGTCAGCCGCGGACGGCGGTGCGGCGGGTGAGTATGAAGCCGCCGACCAGGGCTATGCCGTAGAAGGCGAGGTCCAGCGGGCGCAGGTCGGCGCGCCACGCGGCCAGGACGTCGTGGACGAGCGCGCGCGGCGGGGTGCCGGGCAGGCCGCGCGAGTGGAGCACGCGGCCCTGGAGGAGCAACTGGCCGAGGAAGAGCGCGCCGGCCGCGAGCAGCGCGCCCAGCAGGGGCAGCACCCGGCTGCGGCCGCCGAGCCGGCCGAGCGGCCAGGAGACGGCGGCGGTGGGGGCGATGGCCAGCCAGCCGACGCTGTCCGCGGCCCGCAGCGGCGCGCAGCCGTAGGCGAGGGCGCCGAGGAGCATCGCGGCGACCGCGACGCTGACGGCGAGTCCGACCCGCCGGCGGGGGCGCCGGCGGCGGGTGACGGGGACGACGGGTTCGTATCCGGCCACCGGGACACCGGGCATGCCGGGCGCGACGTAGCCCTCCGGGGCGCCGACGGCGGGCGCCACCGTGTAGTGCTGGGCCGTTCGCGGTCGGCCCGACTGTTCGTCAGTGCCCCAGGCGGGTGCGGTCATGGGTGTCGGATCCCCCCGGAAAAGACGGTGAGCTGCCGCACCGTAACAGTGTTCGGGACGAATCTCGGCGAGTTTTCGATCACAGATCGGGCACGGAGAGCCGGGGTTGTTGCGGTCCGTCGCACCTCGTGCCGGGGGCCGGGTGGTCGAGGGCCCGGTGGACAGGGGATGATGGAGGCTTGGCGTTCGGGCCCAGACGCCGGGCCGACGCGCTGTCACCTCGACCGCCAGCAGCACATGGGGGAACGTTTCGAATGACCCAGGCGCAGGGTTCCACCGGCCGACTCCTGGCCGGACGCTACCGGCTGGACGGGGTGCTCGGGCGCGGCGGTATGGGCACCGTCTGGCGCGCCGAGGACGAGATGCTGGGCCGGATTGTCGCGGTGAAGGAACTGCGCATGAACGCCAGCGTCGAGGAGGAGGAGAAGCACCGGCTGATCGTCCGGACGCTGCGCGAGGCCAAGGCCACCGCGCGGATCCGGCACGGCTCGGCGGTCACCGTCTTCGACGTGGTCGAGGAGGACGACCGGCCGTGGATCGTCATGGAGCTGGTCGAGTCCCGCTCGCTGGCCGACGTCATCAAGGAGGACGGGCCGCTGGCGCCCGCCCGGGCCGCCGAGATCGCGCTCGACGTGCTGGGCGTGCTGAGCGCCGCGCACGCGCTGGGCATCCTGCACCGGGACGTGAAGCCTTCGAACGTGCTGATCGGCGAGGACGGCCGGGTGGTGCTCACCGACTTCGGCATCGCCAGCGTGGAGGGTGACGCCTCGGTCACCTCGACCGGCATGCTGGTCGGCGCGCCCTCGTACATATCCCCGGAGCGCGCGCGTGGGCAGAAGCCCGGGCCGCCGGCCGACCTGTGGTCGCTGGGCGGCACGCTGTACGCGATGGTGGAGGGCCGGCCGCCGTACGACCGCGGGTCGGCGCTGGCCACCCTGACGGCGGTGATGACCGAGGAACTCGCCACGCCGAAGAACGCCGGGGCGCTGCTGCCGGTGATCGAGGGGCTGCTGGAGAAGGGCCCGGCCGACCGGCTGGACGCCTCGCAGACCCGGTCGATGCTCAAGCGGGTCGTAGCCGAGGCCACCGCCAAGGCCGAGTCGACGACCGAGCACGCGATGCCGGTCAAGTCGGCCGCCGGATCGGCGGCTGCGGCTCCCGCCCCGGTGGCGAAGGCCGACCGGAAGGCCGCCGAGAAGACCGGCGAGAAGGCGGAGGAGCAGCCGCCGTCCCCCGACGGCACCGCGAAGCGGACGATCGGCGGGCTGCTCGGGACCGTGCGGGTCGGCAGCAAGGCGAAGGACCAGGAGCCGGCGGCCGTCCCGGCGGTGGTCCCGGCGGCGGAGCCGGCCCCGCCCGCGGCGCCGGAGACCGAGCCGATCCGGCCGGTGACCAGCGAGTGGACGCTGGGTGCGACGCAGGCGGCGGGCGCCGATCCGCGCAAGGGCCGGCGGCGGCTGGCCGTGGTGACGATCGTCCTGGTGCTGCTGCTGATCGCCGGGATCGTCGCGGTCGTGAAGGCCGTCGGCGGTTCGGAGGCCGGCACGGCGCACGGCGCGGGCGCGACCTCGCCGGTGGCGGCCACCACGGAGGCGACGCCGAGCGGGGCCGCGGCGCCCACCGCCGCCGCGCCGACCACGGCGGCGGCCGAGCCCGCGCCGGCCGGCACCGAGG
>NZ_JBHWGD010000015.1:92601-156166 GCF_042733235.1 Kitasatospora sp. NPDC059722 | reverse complement strand
CCGATGCTCCGCATGGACTCCCTCCTCCGCCTTGCGATGCACGCACCCAGACGCCGCACGGCCCGCCCTCCGGGCGGACGACGGGGGTTCGAAGACAGACCCCTAACCTGCTCGCATTCCCGAGCGCGTGAGGACGGCCCATGGCCCAGGAGTTGCCCGTGACCGCCCCGCGGGGCACCGCAGAGCCGCCGTCGGCGCCGCCCCCGAGCGGCGGTGTGACGGCGCTGCGGCTGGCCGCGGCCGTGGCCGGCGCGCTGCCGGCCGTGGTGCTGCGGATCGCCGGGGTGCACCCGTCGCCGGTGGCCGGGATGGCGCTGTTCGGGCTCGGGGTGCTGTCCGCGGCGCTGCTGCTCATGTGGGCCGCCGAGACCGCCCGCGCCGACATCTCCGGCCCGCTCGCGCTCGCCCTCCTCGCGTTCATCGCCGTCCTGCCCGAGTACGCCGTCGACCTCTGGTTCGCGTACGCGGCGGGCACCCGGCCCGAGTACGCCGCCTACGCCGCCGCCAACATGACCGGCGCCAACCGGCTGCTCGTCGGCGTCGGCTGGCCGCTGGTCGCGCTGGCCGCGTACGTCGCGGCGCGCCGCCGCGGGGTGGCGCCCGGGATCGGGCTGCGCGAGCACCGCCGCATCGACACCGCGTTCCTGGGCGTCGCCGCGCTGGTGGCCTTCGTGATGCCCGCGGCGCGGCAGATCTCGTGGGTGCTGGCCGCCGTGCTGATCGCCTGGTACGCGTACTACCTGTTCCGGATCGGCCGGTGCAGCGAGACCGACGAGGAGGAACTGGTCGGCGTCCCGGCCCGGCTGGCCGCCCTGCCCCGCGCGCGGCGCCGGTGCACGACCGTCCTGGTCTTCGCCGTCGCCGCCGGGGTCGTCTTCGCGTGCGCCGAGCCGTTCGCGACCTCGCTGGTCGACGCGGGCGCCTCGCTCGGCATCGACCGCTTCCTCCTCGTGCAGTGGCTCGCGCCGCTCGCCTCCGAGGCACCGGAGCTGATCGTCGCCGTGGTGTTCGCGTGGCGGTTGCGCGGCGACGACGGCCTCGGGGCGCTGCTGTCCAGCAAGGTCAACCAGTGGACGCTGCTGATCGGCTGCCTCCCCCTCGCCTACCTGGCCGGGGGCGGCGGCGCCTCGCTCCCGCTGGTCGAGCGCCAGGTGGACGAGGTGCTGCTGACGGCGGCCCAGACGCTCCTCGCGGTCGTCCTGCTGCTCGACCTGCGCTTCCTTCCGTGGAAGGCGGGCCTGCTGTTCGCGCTCTTCGCCGTCCAGTTCGTGCTCCCCGGCGAAAGCGCCCGCCTGGCGCTCAGCTGGGTCTACCTGGCCCTGGCCGTCCCGCTGCTGGTCCTCCGGTGGCGCGAACTGCGGCCCACGGCCCGCGCGCTGGCGGGCCGGATCGAGGGCGATCCGCACTAGCGACCCGCGTCAGAGCAGGTCCGCCCGGGCGGCCTGGATGCCGGCCTGGAACCTGGTCCTGGCGCCGAAGCGGTCCATCAGCTCCCGGACGAGGCGCTGCACCGTCCGGGTGGAGACGCCCAGCTGGCGGCCGATGGACTCGTCGGTCAGTCCGGCCGCGAGCAGGGTGAGCAGCTGCCGGTGCCGGTCCTCGGGGGTCTCCTCGGGGACGGCCGGCAGCCGCATCGCGTGCGACCAGTAGAGCTCGAACAGCCCGGCCAGCGCGTCCAGGAGGGTCGAGGGGCGGATCAGCAGGACGCTCTGCAGCTCGGTGCCCGCGGTGACCGGGAGCAGGGCGTAGCGGTCGTCCAGCAGGGCGAGCTTCAGGGGGAGTTCGGGGTGCACCCGGGCCTGTTCCCCGGCCGCCGTGAAGGTGCGGATCCCGGCGAGCTGCTCCGGGTCGCGCAGCACGCCGCTGTGGTAGACGACCCGGGCGCTCACGCCGCGGGCGAGCAGGGAGAGTTCGGTCTGCGGATCGGCCCGGCGGACGTACGGGGGGCGGTCCAGGATCCGCAGCCGCTCGCGGGCGCCGAGCTGCAGGGTGCGCCACAGTTCGGCGATCGACTCGCGGCCGCTGATCACCTCGACGAGCTCGCCCGCCTCGGTGCCGGGTCTGCCCTGCCGGTAGGTGCGCATGAGCTCGCCGATCCGGCCCCTGGCGCGCCGCAGTTCGACCTCGCGCCGCAGCAGGAGCTCCTCCAGGGCGACGTCGGGCGGGACGGCGGCCCAGTTCCCGTCGCCGGAGCCCTCGACCAGGCCCTGGTCGGACAGCGCGGTCAGCGCGGCGACGACGCTGACGACCCGCAGGTGCAGCCGGGTGGCGAGCCACTCCGCGTCGGCGGCCGGGACGCCGAGCAGCCGGAGGTAGATCTCCTCCTCGACCGTGCCGAGGCCGAGGCCGAAGCCCGCGAACCTGGCTGTACTCGGCACGACGTTCCTCCCCGCGGCCGCCTCCACCGGCGGACGAGTCCCGACTGTGCGCCACTCGGAGCCGGAAATCAAGGGATTGACTTGGTGACAGGTTCCCGCCATGTCGGGTTCCGGCCCCACCTCCGCCCTTCCCGGCCGCCGCGGCCGCCCCCAAGCTGGGCGCACCCCACAACCCCCAGCGAAGGAGCCCCCCATGGCCCTTTCCCGCACCGGCCGGCTGCTGCTCGCGGCCGCCCTGGCCCTCCCGGCCGCGGCCGTCGCCGCACCCGCCGCCTCGGCCGCCCCCACCCACACCGCCCACGCCACCGTGCACAGCTACGGGCACGGCGGCCTGCGCTACGACGGCGGCGTCTGGGGCGGCTACGTCGCCCAGGGCAACGGCTTCCGGAGCGTCTCCGGCTCGTGGACGATGCCCGCCGTGCAGTGCAACACCTCCAACGACCTGTTCGCCCCCTGGGTCGGCATCGACGGCTACGGCTCGCAGACCGTCGAGCAGACCGGCGTCCAGGTCGACTGCTCCAGCGGCGCCCCGGCCTACTCCGCCTGGTACGAGATGTACCCGGCCCCGCCGCAGTACTTCAACGACCCGGTGGACGCCGGCGACAGCTTCACCGCCTCGGTGGTCAACAGCGGCGGCTCGAACTACACGCTGACGATCACCGACACCACCAAGGGCTGGTCGGAGCACACCACCCAGCGGCTCAACGGCCAGAACGTCAGCGCCGAGGCCGTGATCGAGTCCCCGAGCCAGAGCTACCCGTCGTTCGACCGCCTGGACTTCTCCGGCATCACGGTGAACGGCCAGGTCTTCGACGCGTACGGGCCGCAGGCCATCGACAGCGGCCAGTACACCGAGACCGGGCTCAGCAACGGCGCCTTCGCCATCGTCCCCGCCTAAGGACGAAACTGCGGCCCCGGCCCACCCCACGGTGGACCGGGGCCGCACGCCCTACCGCCCCGCGGCCCGGCGGTGGACCAGCCGCTCCCGCAGGCGGGCGTGGCGGAACTGGTACACCGACCCCGCCTGCCGGAGCACACCCCGCCGGTGCGCGTCCTCCAGGAACGCCGTCAGCCGCCACGGCAGCCGCCCGCGCACCGCCAGCACCACGCGGGCGAGCAGGTACCGGCCCGGTTGTGACCGGAGCAGGGAAACCAGCGAGACGTGCAGGCCGAAAACCGGTAGGAGCACCACCAGCTTGACGGTCACGTGGTTCGCAACGAGCAGCACCGCGGTGACGACCGCGAAGGTCACGAGTGAACCGATCACCAGGGCGGCTCCCGTCGCCCGTCGAAGCGCCTTCGCCGCCGACCGCGCGGGAGTCACGGCGTCGTCTGACGTCGCCGTCCGGTCCAGCAGGGCTGCCGCCCAGAGACCCACCAGCGGCGCGGGCAGCATGATCAGCACGGCCCACAGGTGCCCGTTCCGGGCACCGATGGACACGAAGGCGGCGTTGATCAGGCCGAACAGCGCCACCAGGATCGCCAGCAGGAGGAGCATCCCGGGTGAAGGGCGCCGCCAGGGCCGGGTACGGCCGCGGGGCATCCGGCGCGAGACGTACCTGCGCTTCTTGGTCGCGGCGT
Source organism: Kitasatospora sp. NPDC059722 (assembly GCF_042733235.1). NCBI lineage: Bacteria > Bacillati > Actinomycetota > Actinomycetes > Kitasatosporales > Streptomycetaceae > Kitasatospora > Kitasatospora sp. NPDC059722. The sequence goes on along the minus strand of NZ_JBHWGD010000015.1, from coordinate 152,207 downwards.
CCGCGTAGAAGCCGGCTGCCACACCGGCGAAGACGAGGGTCGCCTCCGGCTCGGCCGCCGTCAGCGGCCAGGACGAGGCAAGGCTCAGGACCGCGCCGGCCACTCCGGCCGCGAGACCGCGCTGCCACGCCGGTGCCCCCACCTGCCACCACGCGATGTCCTCGCCGCCCGGCCCGCCGAGGCCCGCCGCGACGCTGGCGAGCCACCGCTTCGCGGCCCGGGCCGGCCAGCGGCGGTGCGGCCCCGGCCGGCCGGGCGGCGCCGGTGCGTCGGGGAAGGCCGTGGCGACCAGCGAGTCGAGGAGGTGGTTCTCGACGGCGGCGGCATCGGGTAGCAGCAGCCGGTCCAGGAGCACGGCGGGATCAGCCGGCCCGGTGAGGTGCACCTCGCGCAGCAGCCCCACCATCAGGGGCGAGGCGAGGGCAGCGGCCAGTGGTCCGTCCGGCTCGGCGCGCAGCGCGTCGATCACCGGCCGCCACTGCTCGGCCCGGTGGGCCGGCGCGGCGGCGCGGAGGAAGGCGACCAGGTCCTCGACCGTCACCGGATCGGCCCGGACCACGGCCGCCGACCGCAGGACGTCGGACTCCTGGACGGCGGCCCAGTACTCGTCCGTCCGGGAGGTCACGACGACCGGGGTGTCCCCCGGCATCGACTCGTTGAGCCGTTGCAACGCCAACGTCCGCCGGTGGGACGGAATTTCGTCCAGCCCGTCGAGCACGTACAGCACTCGCTCCGCCTCGACCAGCCGGCCCGGGCCCTCCGGGCCGCCGAACTCCGCGCGCAGCAGCCGCGGGTACTCCTCGGCGATCCGGCGGGCGGCCCACGCGTGCAGGTGTTCCGCGTCCGGATCCCAGGAGGCCAGGGACAGCAGCACGGGCACCCGGTCGCCCTGCGCGAGCCGGGGGTGCCCGGCGAGCAGGGCCAGGACGAGCAGCACCGCGCTCGTCGTCTTCCCGCTCCCCGGCCCGCCGAGGACGACCAGCCGACGCCGTGGCAACGCCAGGTAGGCCGTGGCCAGTTCGGCCGATGCGAGGGTGTCGGGCTCGCCCTGGCCCCGGTCGAGCATCCACCGGACCCGGAGCGCCGATTCGTCCAGGACGCCCCGGACCCCGGCCTCGGCCCGCCACTGGGCCCCGACCATCCGGGCCAGTTCGAGCGCGGCCCGGTCCACCGGCGTGTCAGCGGTGCCCGGTGGCGTGATCGTGAGGTGGTCGATGCGCCCGGCCATCACCACGTTGTCGGCCGTGCCACCGCTGAACTCGTTGTGGACCCGGTTCGTGCCCCCGTCGTCGCCCATGAGCCGCATGCTAGGGCATGTCTCCGACAGCCCACAGGGGAAGTGCCGACCGTCTCCGCCGGGTCGGCCGTCAGCCCCGGCCGCGGTGGTGCGGGGGCCGGTCCGGGGCGGCCGGGCGGCGCAGCTCGGTGGCGATCAGTGCTGCCTGGACGCGCCGCTCCACGCCGAGCTTGGCGAGCAGGCGGGAGACGTGGTTCTTGACGGTCTTCTCGGCGAGGTAGAGCCGTTCGCCGATCTGACGGTTCGTCAGTCCTTCGCCGATCAGCGCCAGGACCTCTTTCTCACGAGTCGTCAGCTCAGGTCCCGGCGTGGATGGTTGAGCGGGTTCGGCGTCGCTGCGGATGCGGTTGAGCAGGCGGGTGGCCGCTCCCGGGTCGAGCATCGAGCGGCCGGCCGCGACGGTCCTGACGGCGGCCACCAGGTCGGTGCCGCTGATCTGCTTGAGCACGTAGCCGGCGGCGCCCGCCATCACGGCGTCCAGCAGCGCCTCCTCGTCGTCGAAGGAGGTGAGCATCAGGCAGGCCAGGCCCGGCATGCGGGAGCGCAGTTCGCGGCAGACCGACACCCCGTCGCCGTCGCCGAGCCGGACGTCGAGCACGGCCACGTCGGGGCGCAGCGCGGGCACCCGGACCAGGGCCTGTTCGGCGGTCGCGGCATCCCCGACGACCTCCAGGTCCGGCTCGCCGTCCAGCAGGTCGTGCACTCCGCGGCGCACCACCTCGTGGTCGTCCAACAGGAACACCCGGACCGGCATCGCGCGACTCCCCCTCTGTTCACCCCCGCCCACGGACGGCGGGGCCCAGGGCATCATCGCCCACCCGCCGCGGCGGCCCCAGGGCCGAACGGCCCCATTTCACCCCTCGGCCTCACCGCCGCAGGTGCCGCACGTTCCGCAGTCCGAGCAGCAGGAAGGCGAGTTCCAGCGCCGCCGGGCGCGGCGAGCGGACCGGCTTCCCGGCGTCCAGGGCCGCCCACGGCGCGCTCGACTCCCGTTGCTCCTCCCGCCGGTGCCACAGCGCCCGCACCCGGAGCAGCACCCCACCGACCAGCCCCGCGAGTGCGAGCCGGGCGCCCGGACGCCTTTCAGCAGCCGGACCACGGCCGAGCCGGGCCTCCCGGCCCCGACCGCCGTGGCCCGTACGGCGGGTGGCGTCGGGTGCGGCGGCGTGGTGTCGCCCTGTGCCTCGATGGCGCTCAAGGGACGCGCTCCTTCGGAACGTCGCGCGAATGGGGTGGCGATCCATGATCGGAACACGGCACCCGCGCCCCCTAGGGCCGTTGGGCCCGGCCGCCCGGGACCCCTGGGCCCGCGTTCCCGGCCCCCTCCCGGGACCTCCCGCACGGACCTCCCCCGACCTCCCGCACGACCCGCCCGGGACGCCCGGCAGGACCCCCCGGCCTCGGGACGCGCTCGCCCCCGCACCGACGCCCGCTCAAGAACCGCCTGAGCGCAGCCGTCCCTCACCCGGCCCTCACCCCCCGCCGGGCTCGGCCCTCGCGCCGGCGCCCCGCCGACTGACCTGCCCCGACAGCCCGGCCACCCGCCTTACCGGAACCGCGCCACGCGCTTGGCAACCGGCCCGTGCGGGACGACCGACCCTCCGGGGAACGGCGGCCCTCCACTAGCCTGCGCCCGTACGGACCGTCCCCCTGCGAAGCACCCCGCCCCCACCCTCCCGGAGGTCCGCCGATGCCCCTGGCCCCGTCCGCCGACCCCGCCCGGCTGCGCTTCTCCGTGCTCGGCCCGCTCACCGCAGAGGCCGCCGGCCGCCCGCTCGCGCTCGGCGCCCCCAAGCAACGGCTCGTGCTGGCCGTCCTGTTGAGCCGCGCCAACACGGCCGTCCCGGTCGACGTGCTCACCGAGGCGGTCTGGCCCGACGAGCCGCCGCGCACCGCCCGCAAGAACCTCCAGGTCTACATCAGCACCCTGCGCACCCTGCTCGGCCGCGGCGACGGCCCGGACCGGCTCGTCCACTCGGCCGCCGGCTACCTGCTGCGCGTCGCCGAACCCGAGCTCGACGTGCTGCGCTTCCGCGCCCTCGCCCGGGCCGGGCGGGCCGCCGCCGACAGCGGAGCGCTCGCCCCGGCGGCCCGGCTGCTGCGCCAGGCCCTCGACCTGTGGCAGGGCCCGCCGCTCGCCGACCTGCGCCGCTCCCCTGCCGTCGAGGCCGAGGCCGAACGCCTGGAGGCGCGCTGCCTGGGCGTCCACGAGGACTGGGCGGAGACGGAGCTGGAGCTCGGCAACGCCGCCGCCGTGGCCGAGGACCTGGCCGACCTCGCCGAGCGGCACCCGCTGCGCGAGCGGCTCCAGGCCGCCCGGATGAACGCCCTGCACCTGTCCGGCCGCCAGGCCGAGGCCCTCGCCGTCTACGACCACCACCGCCAACTCCTCGCACGGGAGTTGGGCCTCGAACCGAGCCCGGCGCTGACCACCCTCTACCGCCGCCTGCTGACCACCGGCCGCGCCCGCCCGGCCGGCGCCAGGCCCGCCGCCGGCCCCGGCACCTCGCTGCTGCCCGCCGACACCGCCGACTTCACCGGCCGCACCGACGAACTCCACGGCCTGCTGGACGCGCTGGGCGGCGACGGCGGACGCGTCGCGGTGCTCTCCGGCCCGGCCGGCGTCGGGAAGACGACGCTCGCCGTGCACGCCGCCCACCTGCTCGCCGAGCGCTACCCGGACGGCCGCCTGCTCGTCCGCCTGCGCACCACCGACGGCAGGCCGCGCCCGCTCCCCGACGTCCTCGCCGAGCTCGCCGCCCTCACCGGCCGCCCCGACGACGGCAGCGCCGACGACGGCCACCCCGGCCACGCGCCCGCCGACCCCGCCCGGGCCGCCGCCCTGTGGCGCGCCTCGCTGGCCGGCCGCCGGATGCTGCTCGTCCTCGACGACGCCCCCGGCGAGGCCGCCGTCCGCGAACTCGCACCCGACTCCGGCCCGAGCGCCGCCCTCGTCACCTCGCGCAGCCAGCTCGCCGGGCTCGGCTCCGTGCACCGCACCACCGTGCCGTTCCTCGCCCCGGCCGAGGCCCTCGACCTGCTCGGCCGCATCGTCGGCCCCGGCCGGATCGGCACCGACCGCGCCGCCGCCGCCCGGATCGTCGAGTCCTGCGGCCTGCTGCCGCTCGCCGTCCGGGTCGGCGGCACCCGGCTGGCCGTGCTGCGCCACCTCCCGCTCGCCGAGTACGCGGCCCGCCTGGCCGACCCGACCGGCGCCCTCGACGAACTCGTCGCCGGGGACGTCGCCGTCCGCGCGCGCCTGGACTCCGGCTGGCGCGACCTCACCGACCAGGGCCGCCTCGCCCTCGGCCGGCTCGCCGCGCTCCCGCTGTCGCTGCTCTTCACCCTCCCCGAGGCGGCCACCGCCCTCGGCCGCCCCGAACGCGTCGCCCTGCGCACGCTGGAGGCGCTCGCCGACACGGGCGCCGTGACCTCCCCGACCGGCGAGGTGGCCGCCCACGCCGCCCTGTACGGCCTGCCGCGCCTCACCCACCTCCACGCGCGCGAGCGCACCGGCGACCTGGCCTGAGCCCCGGATCACCCCGCCGTCAGCGCGTCCAGCAGCCCCTTGCCCCCGATCTCGTGCAGCGCCAGCAGCACCCCCGCCGCCCCCGTGTGGAGGTCGGCCGAGAAGCGCCGCAGCCGCATGCCCGGCACGAGCAGCCCCTCCGGCCGCGCCACGAGGTGCCACTCCAGGTTCCGCACCTGTCCGAGCACGGCGTCCCGCACGGCCGTCCCGCCCAGTGCGTCCAGCGCCAGCAGCAGGCCCGCACGCCCGCGGAACAGCCCCGGCTCCCGGACGAACCCGGGCGCGCACACCCGCCGGACGCCCGCCAGGAACCCGTCCCAGCCCTCGTCCCCGAGCGCCGCGTACTCCTGCGCGACGAGGGCGATCCCGCTGCTCCCGCGGTCGAGGTACGCCAGGTGCCGCCCGCCGTCGAGCACCTGCACCGACCCGTCCGGTGCGGTCACGCACTGCGCCCGGGCCCGCGCGAGCGCCGCCCGGCCGGACGCCAACAGCCAGTCCTCGCCGGTCCGTTGGTAGAGCCGTAGCTGGACGAAGGCGATCCCGGCCCAGCCGTACAGCAGCCCGGCCCCGGCCGGCGCGGCCAGCCCGGGCACGTACTCTCCCCGGACGACCGCCGCCAGCGCCCGCCCGTCCTCGACGGCGTCCGCCAACTCCCGTGCGCCGCCCAGCGCGTCGGCGAGCCGCAGCCGGGCGAGCGCCGCCCCGGCCCGGCCCCCGAACAGCGCGGCGGTCGGCGCCGGCGCCTCCCCGCGCACCCGCTCCACGGCCTCGGCGGCCTCCGCCGCCCGCCCGACCCGTGCGAGCACCGCCGCCGCACCGAGCGGCCCGTCGAAGAGCCCGCCGCCACAAGGCCGTCCGACCCGGCGCAGGGCCGCGACCAGCCAGTCCGTGTAGTCGTCGAGGTGCGGGGCGCCGACGCGGTGCAGCGCGTGGAGGACGCCGGCGGCGCCGTGCGCGAAGCCCGTCCCGCCGTCCGCGAAGCCGGCCGGGTCGCCGGGGAAGAGCCGGTCCGGGCGGTCCGGTGTCGCGCCGGCATGGATCCCTGCGATCAACTCCCGGGCGACACCGTCGAATTCCGGGCCTTCGAGCGGCGACCGGTCGACCACCCGAGTCGTGGCCGCACCCGGCCGGGCCGGCCCCGCCTCCGCCCCGAGTCCGAACCACTCCCGGGCCCGCCGCTCCAACCCGGCCGGCTTGCCCGGGTCCAGGTCGGCCAGCTCCGTCAGCGGCATCAGCATGAACAGCCAAGTGGCCCACAGCATGTAGCGGTCCGCATCGGCACCGCCCAGCCCGGCGGGCGCGTGCAGCCCGCCCGCGCCCGCCCGCGGCACGCGCGAACTCCCCAGCTCGTCCGCGTACTCGAAGTCGACGAGCACCACCGAACCGTCCGGCCGCAGCACGACGTTGGCCGGGTGCAGGTCCCCGTACCGGACGCCGCGCCCGTGCACCGCGTCGAGCGCCGCCGCCAGCCCGGCCACCACACCGTCCACCCACGCCGCGTACGCCGCCAGCTCCGACGGGCCGCAGTCCTGGTGCACCAGCGGGTACCGCCGGATCACCTCGCCGAACAACTGGACGCCCTCGACGTGCTCCTGCACCAGGAAGGTGTGCTCCCACACCTCCCGCACCCCGTGCAGCCGGGGCACGCAGTCCAGCCCCGCCAGCCGCTCCAGCGCCCACCGCTCGCGGCGCAGCCGGGTGACGGCGTCGTCCCCGGCCGCGTCCAGCCCGGCGTGCGGGCGCGCCTCGCGCAGCACCACGCGCTCACCGCTCTCCCGGTGCTCGGCCAGGTAGATCCCGCCCGCGCTGGAGAACTGGAGCACCTCCCGGACGGTGTACGGGAACGCGCCGACCGCCGCCTCCCGCGCCGCCAGGTGCGGCCGCAGTGCCGCGGGCAGCGTGACCCACGACGGCACCCGGAACACCGGGTCGCGCCGGTCCGGCACCAGCTCGCCGGACGGGTCGCGCAGCGCGGGGACGGCTCGCCCGTTCCCGTCCCGGCACCACAGCTCGACGAACGCGCCGTAGCGCGCGTACACGGGCGCCGTGCCGATCCGCAGGTCGGTGAGCACGTACGGGCCGCGCCGCCCGTCCAGGAGCGCGCTCAACTCCCGTGCGAGGAGCAGGAACTCGTCCTCGTCGCGCGGGTACACCGTGACGAACTTGCCGCTGCTCCCCCGCCCCATGTACTTCCCGGAGACGACCAGGAGCGCGTCCGCGCTGCGCAGGAACTTGAACGCCACCCGGCGCGCCAGGCACACCCGCGCGACGTCGGCCAGCGTCGCCTCCGCCTCCTCCGGCACCGCCGACACGTGGATCTTCCAGCCCTGCTCCGGCAGCCGCCCGCCCTCGGGCCGCAACGCCGTCCAGAGCCCGCGCTCCTCGCGGCGCCACCCGGCGGGCGGCGCGCCGAGCGCGAGCGGGTAGCGGGTGGCGCGGTCGCGCAGGCGGCCGGGGGTGTCGTAGTACGTCCGGTCGGCGAGGCAGTACAGCTGGGTCTCCTGGACGCCGGCCACGGGCAGCTCCTTCGTCGGATCCGTCAGGCGGTCTGGAGTTGCGGCCCGCGCCGGACGGGTGGCGCCCAGGTCACGACGGCCGCGCACAGCGCGATGGCGAGTGCCAGCACGGCGAAGGTCCGGGTGCCGCCCAGCGCGCCCAGCAGGGCGCCGCCGGCCAGCGGGCCGAAGGGCTGGACGAGTGTGGACAGGAAGCCGGCCGCGCTCTGCACCCGGCCGATCCGGTCCTTCGGCGCGGCGAGCAGCATGCCGGAGACGAACCCGATGCTGGCGATCGTCGACAGGCACATGCAGGCCGCGCAGAGCAGGCCGATCAGCGCCGGTGCCCGCGTGACGACCAGCACCCCGGCGGTCAGCGCGGCGGCCCAGCAACTGACCGCGACCAGACCGCCGTCGCGCGCCCGCCCGTCCAGCCGCGGCGCGAGCAGCGCCCCGGCGAAGGCCCCGGCCGCGGTGAACGACACCACGGTGCCGCCGCCGAGGCCGGACCGTCCGCCGTCGGAGGCGACGGCGAGCGTGGTGAACATCAGCGCGCTGAACGCGAAGTTCATCCCGAGCCCGAAGATCAGCAGCAGCGTGCGCAGGTACGGCTGCCGCCAGATGAAGGCGATCCCGGCGGTCAACTCGCCCCGGTCGAAGACCGATCCGGCCTTCCTCTCGGGGTGGGACCGGGTCCGCATCAGCGCCACGCAGACGGTCGACAGCAGCAGTCCTACGCCCTCCGCGACGAAGGGCAGCACCGGGTGCCAGGCGAACAGGGCGCCGCCCCCGAGCGGCCCGACCAGCCGGGCGGCGGCCCCCCGCGCCTGCATCCGGGCGGACGCGGCGCGGGCCTGCTCGGGCGGCACGACCGCGCGCAACAGGCCGCCGGCGGCGGGACCGTACGTACTGGCGATGAGTGCCCCGGCGGCGGCGACGAGCAGCACCAGCGGCAGCGGCGCGTGCCCGCGCAGGACGGCGAGCACCAGGGCGGTGACGGCGAGCAGGCTGCCGACGTCGCACAGCCGCATCAGCCGGCGCCGCTCGATCCGGTCGGCGAGCACACCGCCGGGCAGCATGCTCAGCAGCAGCGCGCCGATGGACACGGTGCCGATCGCCCCCGCCCGCGCGGCCGATCCGGTCTCCCGCAGCACGAGCAACGGCAGCGCGATCGAGGCGAGTTGGGCGCCGAGCGAGGCGAGCAGGCCGCCGATCCAGAGCAGCCGGAAGTCGCGGTTGCCGGCCAGCGACGTGGGCTCCGGCAACGTGGGCTCCGGTGACGTGGCTTCCATGGCCACCCTTCGCAGCAGGGACGGGGTTCCTCGGGCCACGGCACTGGCCCGGCCGGGGGCGGTGGTGCGCCCGCCCCCGCCGCGGGCGTCGCCGGGTTCCGCGCGGTCAGGCGGAGGTCTCGGCGCCGTGCACGTAGCTGATCAGGCTGAAGCAGGCGCCGTCGGAGGCCTCGTGCAGCATCTTCATCGCCTGGAGGTCGAGGACGTTGGCGGCGTGCGCCTCGACCTCGGCCTCCTCGCTCCCGTCGACGCCCTCGGCGCCGTCCCAGCCGTCCTCGCCGTGCGCCTCGACCTCGGAGCCCTCGGCCCAGCCGGCGCCCTCGGTGCCCTCCCAGCCGTCCCAGCCGTCCTCGCCGACAACCGGCTCGATGTTCTCGGCCATGGCCGATCCCCTCTCTCGGAACGAGTACCTTGTCCGACGGCCGGATCGCCGCCGCGGCACCGACGGTAGGCACCCGCACCTCGGGCCGGCTTCGGGAGCGGCATGCGGCCGGTATGGCCCCAGCTCGGCGCCCCGCCGAGGGCTCCCGCGCCGCCCCGCCCACGGCCGTCGCGCCGCCCGAACCCCTCCCCACCTGCGGCCATACCACCCGCGAGGCGCCTGCGAACCGGGCTCTAAGCCGCGCCCGAAAACCTGGGTGTGCACCCGCCTTTCCGCACCCCGCCCCCGCACCCCGCTCCCGCACCCCGCTCCCGCGCCCCGCTCCCGCACCCAGTCGCGAAGGACCAGCGAAGGACTGCCACCATGCCCTGCCCACTCTGCGCCCAACTCGCCACCACCAACGACCAGTTCTGCCCCTCCTGCGGCACCCCCCGGGCCGCCGCCCTCGACCTGGCCGGCGAGGAGCGCAAGCTGGTCACGGTGGTCTTCTGCGACCTGGTCGACTCCACCGCCCTCTCCGGCGCGCTCGACCCCGAGACGCTCCGCGAGGTGATCCTGCGCTACTTCGACCAGATGCACCGTCAGATCGAGGCGCACGGCGGCACGGTGGAGAAGTTCATCGGCGACGCGGTGATGGCCGTCTTCGGCGTCCCGGTGATCCGCGAGGACGACGCCCACCGGGCGCTGGCCGCCGCGCTCGCCATGCTGGAGGACCTCGCGGACCTCAACACCGAGCTGGACGCCACCCTGGGCGTGCGCCTGGACGTCCGAATCGGCGTCAACACCGGCCAGGTGGTGGCCGGTTCGGACGCGTCCGCGCGCCAGGCGCTGATCTCCGGGGAGACCGTCAACATCGCCGCCCGCCTGCAGACCCGGGCCGCCCCCGGCCAGGTGCTGATCGGCCCGCAGACGCTGCGCGCGGCCGGCCCGGCCGCCCAGGTGCACGAGGTCGGCCCGCTCCAGCTCAAGGGCAAGGCCGAACCGGTCACCGCCTACCGCCTGGTCGGCCTGGACGAGGACGACCCGGAGCTGCTGCGCCGCTTCGACGTCCCGCTGGTCGGCCGCACCCGCGAACTCGCCCGCCTCGACGCCGCGCTGGCCCGGGTGGCCGGCGGCGAGGGCGCCGAGCTGCTGGTGGTGCACGGCGAGGCCGGGATCGGCAAGACCCGCCTGGTGCGCGAGTGGCTGGAGCGGACGGGGCGGCGCACCGCCCGCTGCGGCACCGGCCGCTGCCGCAGCTACGGCGAGCGGAGCACGCTGGCCCCGCTCGCGGAGGCGCTCCGCGCCCTGCTGGACGAGCCGGGCGCCGGCGCGCCCGCCGAAGCGCTCGCCCGGCTGGAGGAGGCCACCGCCGCCGGGCTCGGCCCCGAGCAGGCCTGCGCCCGCCTCGCCGCGATCCTGCGCGGGCGCACCGTCGAGCGCCCGGCCGTGCTGGTCCTGGACGACTGCCAGTGGGCCGGCCCCGCCCTGCTGGACGCCGCCGAACGGCTGGTCGCCGCGCTCGGCCCGGCACCGGTCCTGCTGCTCTGCCTGGCCCGCCCCGAACTCCCGGCCTCCCGGCCCGAGTTGCCCGACCTCGCGGTCGGCGGCCTGTCCTGGGACGAATCCGCCGTGCTGGCCGCCCAGCTGACCGAGCTCACCGCCCACCAGGACACCGTCCCCACCCGCCTGCTGGAACGCGCCGAGGGCAACCCGCTGCACCTGGAGGAGCTGCTGGCCGCCCTCACCGAGGCCGAAGGGCCCGCCCTCGCCGACGAACTCCCGCCCACCGGACGGGCGCTGCTCAGCGCCCAGATCGCCGACCTGGACCGCGACGAGCGCACCACGCTGGACCTCGGCGCCGTCCTCGGCCGCGCGTTCACCGCCGCCGAACTCGCCCGGCTCGCCCGCGGCGGCAGCGACCAGGACGCCTTCGCCGACCCCGAGGACGACGTCTTCACCGGCCCGATCGACGGTCTGCCCGGCCTGCCGGGCCCGCCCGCCGACGGCGAGGACACCCCGCCCCGCCTGCACTCCGCGCTCACCCGGCTCGCCGAGCGCCGCCTGGTCGAACCCGCCGACGGCGGCTACCGCTTCGGCAGCGGCCTCGTCCAGGAGTCCGTCTACCAGTCGATGTCCAAGCGGGCCCGCGCCGAGCGCCACGAGCGCGCCGCCGACCTGCCCGGCGTCCGCGCCGCGGGCGACGCCGCCGTCGGCGGCCACCTGGAAGCCGCCCACCGCTTCCGGCTCGAACTCGGCCTGCTCGACGCCCGCACCGACACCCTGCGCACCCGGGCCGCCGCCGCGCTCGGCGCCGCGGGCGCCCGCGCCCTCGACCGGGCCGACCTCGCCACCGCCACCGACCTGCTGGAGCGCTCCGTCCGGCTGCACTACCCGAACGAGCGCACCGCGGGCCCGGTGCTGCGCCGCCTCGGCGAGGCCCGCCTCGCCACCGGCCGCGCCGACGAGGCCCTGCCCGTCCTCGCCCAGGTCCGCGACTCCGCCGCCGACCCGCTGGACGCCGCCCACGCCCGGCTCGTCCTGGCCGCCCGCGGCCTGCCGCCCGGCCCCGACCAGCCCGCCGCCGCCGCCCGCGCCGTCCTGCCCGTCTTCACCGACGCCGGGGACGACCTCGGCCGGGCCCGCGCCCTGCTGCGCCTCGGCGAGGAGCACCTGCGGGCCGGCCGGGCCGGCGCCGCCGAGCGCCTGCTGGACGAGGCCCTCGGCCACGTCGCGCGCACCGGCGCCGAGCTGGACCGCGCCGCCGTCCTCGGCGCACTGGCCGAGGCCCTGCTGGCGGGTCCGGAGCCCGTCCCCAACGCCGTCTTCCGGCTGCGCGCCCTGCTGTCCGAGCACGGCACCGGCCGCCGGACCGTCCGGGTCGCCCTCGGCGGGCCGCTCGCCGTCCTGCTGGCCATGCGTGACCGGCCCGGCGAGGCCGAGCTCCTGCTGGCCGAGGCCAACGGCCTGGCGGGCGAGCTCTCGCTGGCCGACGCGACGGTCACGCTGCCCGCCCTGACGGCCCGCGCCGCCGCGGCGACCGGCCAGGGGGCCCAGGCCCTCGACCTGCTCGCCGACGCCGCCGAGGCCGCCCGTCGGCTCGGCACGCCCGGCGCACTGCCGCGCCTGGCCCTCGACAGCGCCCGCGTCCTGCTGGACACCGAGCGCCCCGCCCAGGCCGCCCGCCACCTCGACGGCCTCGAAGACCCCGACGGCACCGCCGGCCCGGCCCCGCTGCCGCCCGTCCTCGCCATCGAGCGGGACGCGCTGCGCGGCCGGCTCCTCGCCACCCGCGGCGAGCGCGGCCCGGCGCTCGACCTGACCGCGGTCGCCGTCCGCGCCGCCGAGGCCACCGACTCCCTGCTCCTCCAGGCCGACACCGCGCTCGACCGGGCGCACGCCCTCCTGCTGCTCGACCGGCCCGCCGAGGCCGCCGTCGCCGCGGCCGCCGCGCGGGACCACTACGCCGCCAAGGGCCACCAGCCGGGCGTCCGGCGGGCCGAGCGCCTCGGCGGCGCGCGGTGAGCGCGGCGGGCCTGACCTGGAGCCTGCGCGGACGGGGCGCCGCCGACCTCCCGGTCCTCGCCGACCAGGGCACCCCGGCGGACGGGGCCGACGGCGGGGGGACGGGCAAGGGCGTGCGCGTGTGCGTCGTCGACTCCGGCGTCGAGCCCGACCACCCGCTGGTCGGCCCGCTGGACGGCGCCTGGGCCGTCGTCAGGGACCCGGCGACCCGCGAGCTCGTCGTCCGCCCGGACCGCACCGGCGACACCTGCGGCCACGGCACCGCGTGCGCCGGCATCATCCGCCGCACCGCCCCGGACTGCGGGCTCTACAGCGTCCGGGTGCTCGGCGAGCGCTTCACCGGCACCGGCGACATGCTGCTCACCGGCCTGCGCTGGGCCGTCGAGCAGGGCTTCGACGTGATCAACCTCAGCCTCTCCACCACCCGGACCCGCTTCCTGGAGGAGCTGCACGCCCTCGCCGACGACGCCTACTTCGCCCGCACCGCGATCGTCGCCTCCGCCCACAACACCCCGGTGGAGAGCTTCCCCTGGCGGTTCTCCTCGGTCATCTCGGTCGGCAGCCACCAGGAGGACGAGCCGGCCCGCCACCTGTACAACCCGGCGCCGCCGGTCGAGTTCTTCGCCCCCGGCCAGAACGTCCGGGTGCCGTGGCTCGGCGGCGCGAGCATCCGCACCACCGGCAACAGCTTCGCCACCCCCTACGTCGCCGGGCTGTGCGCCCGGCTGCTGTCCCGGCAGCCGCGGCTGACCACCTTCCAGCTGAAGAACGCGCTCTACCTCACCGCGGCCAACGTCCGGCCCGTCCCGTCCACGCCCACCCCGGAGGCGCCCGATGACACTCAGCACTGACCCCGCCGTCGACCCGCTCGCCCGCGAGCTGCTGCAGTCCGTGGTGGACGTGGCCCGCGCGATCTTCGGCGCCGAGGCGGGCTCGGTCTGCCTGCTCGACGAGGCGGCGGGCGAGCTGGTCTTCCAGGCCGTGTCCGGCCGCGGCGAGGAGTCCCTGGTGGGCCGCCGGTTCCCGGCCGGCGCGGGGATCGCGGGCTGGGTGGCCGCCTCCGGCGAGCCGATGGTGGTCGACGACCTGGCCGCCAACCGCACCTTCGACCGCGACTTCGCCGAGTCCACGGCTTACGTGCCGAACGCGCTGATGGCGGCCCCGCTCACGCACGGCAGCCGGGTGCTCGGGGTCCTGGAGGTGCTCGACCCGGCCCCGCAGGCCCGCGCGAGCCTGCCCGAGCTGGACCTCCTCGCGCTGTTCGCCCGCCAGGCCGCCGCCGCCCTGCGCGTCCTGACCGAACGCGCCCCGGCCCCGGTGCCCGCCCCGGACCGGACGGTCGCGCTCGGCCTGCTCGCCGACCTGGAGGACCTGCTGCGGCGTCAGCCCTGACCGCCCCTCAGCCCTGAACGTCGAGCCGCCGCATGCGCAGCCGGTAGACGGTGGGGTGGAGGAGCCGCCCGCACAGCATGTCCGTGACGACCTCGGCGTCCGGCGGGAGCCCGTCCTGGTGCAGGCGCTGCACGAAGGCCTTGAGCTCCTGGTGGTCCTCGGTGCTGAACAGCACCTCCCACGGACCGGCGGCGGCCTCGACCGCCGCCCGCGCCTCACTCTGGCGGCGCAGCTCCTCGTCCTGCTTGCGCCGCCGGTTCCGTTGCCCCGGCACGCGGATCAGCCCGCCAGCCGGACGAGTTCGCCGCGCTCCAGCGCCGCGTGCACCGCGCCGTCCGGCCCGACCGCGATGCCGTGCGGCTCGGGCGAAGGACCGGGCAGCGGGTACGCGTCGTAGCGGCCGTCCGGGTCGAGCACGCCGATCCGCCCGGCGCCCCACTCGGTGAACCAGAGCCGGCCGGCGGCGTCGGCCGCGATCGCGTGCGGCCGGGCCGCCCGGTCGGGCAGCGGGTGCTCGGTGACCTCGCCGTCCACGGTGACGCGCCCGACCAGCCCGCCGCCGATGCCGACGTACCGGAGCGCGCCGTCCGCCCCCGCCGTGATGCCGACCGGCGCGGTGCCGACCGGCAGGCGGTGCACGACGACCTCGCCGTCGACGCCGACCCGGGCGACGGCGTCCGCCTGGTTGAGCGTGCACCAGAGCGCGCCGTCCGGGCCCGCCGTGATCATCGACGGGAAGGCGCCCGAGAGCGGCAGCGGAAACTCCGTCACGTCGCCGTCCACGGTGATCCGTCCGATCCGGTCGGCGTTCATCTCGGTGAACCAGAGCGCGCCGTCCGGCCCGGCGGCGATCCCGTACGGTCCAGCCTCCGCCGTCGGCACGGCGTACGAGGCCTGCCGCCCGTCGGCCCCGATCCGCCCGATCCGGTGATCACGCATCCGGGTGAACCACAGCGCCCCGTCCGGCCCCGGGGTGATCACCGCCGGCCCGCATCCGCCCGCCCCGAGCCCGTACCGCGTGACCGTGCCGTCCGGCGCCAGCCGTCCGATCTCCCCCGCGTGCACGAGCGTGAACCACACGCCTCCGTCCGCCCCCACCGCGACGCCGTACGGGCCGTCCTCCGGACCCGCGACCTCGAACCGTTCCATCACGCGCTGCGTCATCCACGCCCCCTCGTTCGCTATTGCGACTTCCGTCGCATTAACATCCTCGCACCTCCCGCCCGCCCCCGGCAACCGGATTGTCGGTGGCACCCCCTACGGTGTGCCGCATGGGGATCTATCTGGTCGACATCGGCTCCGACGACTGGGCCGACGAGGACGCCTACGCGCCGATCGCGCAGGAGCTCGCCGAGGAGCTCGCCGAGCTCGGGCTGCCGCCGTACACGTGCCCGCCGGAGCCGGCGGACGGCACGGGCGAGCGGTTCGACGTGAAGATCAACGTGCCGATGGACAGCTTCGGACGCCTCTGCCGTGCGCACGACGTGTCCGGCGAACTGCTGGACTGGGAGGTGCTGATACCCGTCGACCTCGACGAGGAGATCGAGCTGCCCGCCGAGTCCGCCTACACCGACACCACCCGGGTGGCCGGCGCCCCCGCGGCCCTCGCCGCCGCCCGGCACCTGGCCGAGGTCCTCGGCCTGCCCCCGGGCATCCCCGCGACCTCCGAGAACCTCTTCCTCAACAGCTGGTTCGCCGACCGGGCGCAGGCCGCCGCCGCGCTCCACCCGGGGCCCTGGACGGAGGACCTCGACGCCGCCTTCCACGTCACCGTCCACCTCCGCGCCGCCGAGTTCGTCCTGCGCACCGGCCGGCCCGTCACCTACTCCTGACCGCCGGCACCCTCCGCCGCGCGCCGCGCCCCGCGGGGGCCGGGCACGCCGCGCAGGACGGAGACGATGCCCGCACCCGCCGCACACAGCGGCACCGCGAGCAGCGCCCCGAGGATCCCGGCGACCCCGGAGCCGGCCACCACCGCGACCATGATGGTGGCCGGGTGCAGCTCCACCGTCCGGCTCTGGATGACGGGCTGGAGGATGTTGCCCTCGATCATCTGTACCGTCAGCACCACCCCGAGCGCCCACAGCGCCGTCCCGAGCCCGCCGTCCGCGAGCGCCACCAGCACCGCCACCGTCCCGGACAGGAACGCCCCGACGAACGGGATGTAGGCGCCCATGAACACGAGCGCGCCCAGCCCCGGCGCGCCCGGCACCCCCAAGGCCACCAGGCCGATCGTGATGAAGCCCGCGTCGATCAGCGCGATCAGCGTCGTGCCGCGCATGAACCCCGCCATCGCGTCGAACGCCCGCTCCGCGCAGGCGACCACGGTGTCGCCGCCGCGCCCCGGCAGGTAGGAGCGGATCGAGTCGCCGGTGCGGTGGCCGTCCCGCAGGAAGAAGAACACCAGGGCCAGCGCCAGCACCCCGCCGGTGAGCAGCTGGGTGAGCAGCCCGAGCCCGGAGAGCACGCCGCTGGTGAGCGTGGAGACGAGCGAGTTCGTCTCGCCCTTCGCATTGTCGAGCGCGTGCTGGATCTTCTCGCCGAACGGCCCCAGCCAGTCCGCGATCCGGTGGCCGGCACGCTGGAGCGAGGTGGCGATCTGCGGGGCGCTGTGCACCAGCGAGTTGACCAGCAGCGCGATCACCCCGCCGACGGCCGCGACCAGCACGACGCACGTCAGGGCGGCCGCCAGGCTGCGCCCCACGCCCCGCCGCACCAGCCACGGCACCACCGGATACAGCAGTGACGCCCCGAGCAGCGCCAGCACGAACGGCACGGTCGCCGCCCGCAGCTCGACCAGCGCGAAGACCACCAGCGAGGCGACCGCGATCAGCAGGATGACCGCCACCGACCACGCCGCCGCCCGCCGCATCGCGGGCGGCAGCATCAGGTACGGCCTGCGGTGGTCCGGCGCACCGCCGGACGGGGGCTCCACGGACACGGGACCTCCGGGTCGTCACATCAGTGCGAACCGACCCATCCCATCAGACGATCAGCCGAATTGCCCGTTTTGTACCCTTTTGAAGCTCACTGCTCGGCGTCCTCTACTCGGTGTCCTCATACTGCACGTCCTCTACTGGGCGTCCACTACCGGGCGTCCTCGAAGCGAACGGACCCGGCACCGCCCCCGAAGGCCGCCACCCGCTGCGCCTCGGCCTCCGCCGCCTGCCGGTCGGCGCGCCGCAGCGGCGCGAACGGGCGGACGACGACGTCCTGCCCCGCCGTCAGCTGCCACGTCCCGGCGACGACGCCGTCCACGAGGAGGGTGGGGTGCACGAGCCCGTTCTGCGTCATGACGCGGCCCTTGTGCTCGTCGGCCAGTACCCGGGTGCGGTCGGCGTGGGAGAGCAGCAGGTTGTCGAAGGGCGCGAGGAGCCGGACGGGCGCCGGGGTGTCCGGGCCCGGCCGGGGCGCGTCCGGGAGGTCGTAGAGCACGCGGCCATGCTCGTCGCGGTCGGTGAACAACCGCGGGGCGAGCCCCTTGAGCACCGGCCCGAGCCGGCTGAGGCCGCACCACTTCTGCAGGTCGGCGGCGGTGGCGGGGCCGAAGGCGGCGAGGTAGCGCAGAGCGAGGTCGTCGAGCGAGGGCGCGGGGTCGAGCGGGCGGCCGAGCCAGGCCTCGGCGGTGGTGTGGGCGGCGGCGCCGCCCCGGCCCCAGATCCCGCGCGGCGGCACCAGGTCGATCGGCAGGCTGGCGCGCCGCGCCGGGGCGGGGGGCGGCGGGGGGGGGGGCGGGGCGGGGGGCGGGCGGGGCGGGGGGGGGGGGGGGGGGGGGGGGGCCCGCCCCCGGCGGGGGGGGGGGGGGGGGCGGCGGCCCCCCCGCGGCCCCAGATCCCGCGCGGCGGCACCTGGACGAGCGGCAGGAGGCAGCGCGCCGCCTGGGCGAGCGCGGCCGGGTCGCGGTCGGGGCGGGTGGCGGCGAGCAGCCCGCCGAGCTCCTGGAAGGTGCGCGGCCGCTCCTCGACCAGTTCCCTGGCCTCGGCGCCCAGCGCGGCGAGGTCGAGCCCGGCGAGCCGCTTGCCGTAGGTGGTGCGCAGCGCCTGGTCGAGCACGGGCTGGAGGAGCGGGCGCAGCGTCAGGCAGTCCTCGGCGGTGACGAGGTGGATGGTGCCGCGCTGGAGCGCGGTCCGGACGACGGCGCGCTCCTCGATCAGCGTGGTGAGCTGCCCGGGCTCGAAGCCGTCGATCCGGGAGAGCAGGCCGAGGTAGGGCGGCTGCGGCGCGGCCTGGGCCTGGAGGCCGCCGAGGTGGCGGACCACCGCGGCGGGCTCCGGGCGGGAGCGGTCGAGCAGGTGCTGGCGGGCCAGCACCGCGCGGCCGAGGGACCTCGGACCGATCACCGGCGGCCGTCCAGGACCGAGCGCAGCACGTCGATCCGGTTGGTGGTGATGGAGTCGACGCCGGTGTCGCGCAGCCGGCGCATGGTGCGGCGCAGGTCGGCGGTCCAGGTGGAGACGGCCAGGCCGACGTCCCGCGCGGCGGCGGTGAACTCCGGCGTGACGAGCCCGAACGGCGGGTTGAGGTAGCGCGGGCGCAGGTCGTCGAGCAGGGCGCGGACGGGCAGCCGGGGCTGCTTCCAGGTGAGCGCGATCTCGGCGCCGGGGGCGACGGCGCGCACGGCGAGCATCGCGGTGGCCGGGCCGCAGAAGGCGACCAGCTCCTCGGCGCCGAGGCCGGTGACGACGGACCAGGTGGCGGCGGCCGGCCCGGGCTCGTCGAGGTCGACGAGCAGCCGGCGGCCCTCGGGGGCGGCGGCCACGGCCTTGATCGCCTCGGCGAGGGTCGGTACGGCGAGCGGGCCGCGGCGCAGCTCGTCGAGCTGGTCGAGGGTGACGCGCCCGATGTCCCTGGGGTCGTCCCAGAGGCGCTCCAGGGTGCGGTCGTGGAGGAGGACGGGCACCTTGTCCCGGGTGAGCTGGACGTCCACCTCGACGGCGTCGGCGCCGCGGGCGAGCGCGGACTCGACGGAGGCGAGGGTGTTCTCGCGGAAGCGGTACGGGTCGCCGCGGTGGGCGACGGCGAGGACGGGCCTACGGTCGGCGGGGGTACGGGCGGCGGTCATCGAATCTGCCCAGCGATCCAAGGGGTGAGGTCCGGCAGGCCGACGCCCTCGCGGTAGGTCGGCTCGCCGGGGACGGTGACGGTCATGGTGGTGGACGGCGGGAAGGTGCGGGCCTTGACCTGCACCAGGCCGCCCCACACCGAGTTCAGGAACGCCGGGACGCTGTCGCGCTGGACGTCGAAGGCGATGCCCTCGACGCTCACGACCGCCTCGTCGTGCGTGAAGAGGCGGACGGTGACGGCCGGGCGGCCGTCGAACTCCAGCAGCGCCTCGTGCGGAATGGCGTCGAGCTCGCCGCCCGGGCCGCCGGCGCCGACCAGTCCGGCGAAGGTCCGGTCGCGGCCGATGTCGTGCTGGGCGCGGGCGGTGCGGCCGTGCCGGCCGGCGACGGCCTCGATCGCGAGCACGGCGCTCTGGGTGGTCGGCAGGTGCGGGTGGGTCATCCCGGTCGGGGCCTCTCGTTCGGCTCGGGCTGCTCTGCGAATGGCTGGGGGCTGGCTGGGACTGGGTGCGACGGACGGGTCGGCGGCGTCAGCGGCGTTCGATCATCACGTTGGTCGACTTGATGACGGCCGTGGCGGGCGCGCCGGGCACCAGGTTCAGCTCCTCCGCCGACTCCCGGCTGATCAGCGAGACCACCCGGAACGGCCCGGCCTGCACCTCCACCTGGGCGGCCACGTCGCCGAGCACGACGTCGGTGACGATCCCGGGGAAGCGGTTGCGCGCGGAGGACGGCCTGCCCTCCGCCTCGGCGTTCTCCGGCCGGGCCAACTCGCGGGCGAAGGCCGCCAGTTCGGCGCCGGGGATGATCCGGTGGCCGTGCTCGTCCCGCTCGGCGGCGACCCGCCCGGCGTCCACCCAGCGCCGCATGGTGTCGGCGCTGACGCCGAGCAGCGACGCGGCCTCGCCGATGCGGTACGGGTTGACCGGCAGGTCGGGCTGGCCCATGTGCGACTCCTGATGGTGGTTCGGGAACGGGCGCGCGCGGGGCGCATCGCCGCCATCCTGCCGTACCGGTGCCCCGGCCCGCGAAGCGGCGCAGGTCCTCGGCGCCACGGCTCGACGCTGCGGCTCGGCGCTACGGCTCGCCGAAGAGGTCCCGCCGGGCCGCGTCCCCGGCGGTCAGGACGGCCCCGGCCAGCACCGCGCCACCGCCCGCGGTGCCGGCCCGCACCTCGGTGCGCAGCGGGGACAGCGCGGCGAGCCGGCGCTCGACCCGCGCGGCGAGTTCGGGGCCGCCGGCCCGGCCGATCTCGCCGCCGAGGACGACGCAGCCGGGGTCGAGGACGACGCAGACGCTGGCCGCGCCGAGGGCGATCCGCTCGGCGAGCTCGTCCAGGAACGCCCGGCCCGGCCCGTCGACGGCGTCGAGGTCGCCGACGGCGCCGAGGTCTTCGAGCGCCGCGCGGACGGCGGCCTCGGCGGCGGCCGCGTCCCCGGCCGGGTCGGCGGGCAGGCCGTGGGCGCGGGCGAGCTCGCAGATGGCGGCGCTGCCGACGAGCCCGTGGAAGCCGCCCTCGCAGCTGGCGGCGCTGGGCAGGCCGGCGGTCCCGGGGACGGGCAGGAAGCAGATCTCGCCGGTGCCTCCGGAGAAGCCGCGGCGCAGCCGCCCGTCGAGGACGACGGCCGCGCCGACGCTGTGGCCGAGCCACATCAGCACGAAGGTGTCCCGGTCGCGGGCGGCGCCGACCCGGTACTCGGCCCGGCCGGCCAGGTTGACCTCGTTCTCCAGGATCACCTCGGTGCCGGGCAACTCGCGCAGGGCGGCGAGGAGTTCGCCGTGCCAGGCGGGTAGCGCCCCGGTACTCTGGAGGCGCCCGGTGGCCGGGTCGACCAGGCCGGGCGCGCCGACGGCGACGGTGTGCAGCCGTTCGACCCCGACCCCGTGCGCGACGTCGAGCAGCGTCCGGACGATCCGGTCGGCGGTGCCGGGGGTGCCGCCGCCGTCGACCGGGACCTCGGCGGAGGCGAGGGTGCGCCCGGCCAGGTCGGCGACGACGAGGCTGACGCCGCCGGAGCGGACGTCGAAGGCGGCGAGGTGGGCCCGTGAGGCGACCAGTGCGTAGACCCGGGCGTTGGGGCCGCGGCGCTGCTCGCCGCGCTCGCCGACGACGGCGACCAGGCCGGTGCGCTGGAGGCGGTCCAGCAGGTCGGCGACGGTGGGGCGGGACAGGCCGGTGAGGCCCCGCAGCTCGGTGGCCGTGAGGGGGCCCTGTTCGAGCAGCAGGTTGAGCGCCAGCCGGTCGTTGATCGCCCGGGCGGTGCTCGGCGTGGCCGTACGCACGGTGGTCATGGACGCTCATCCTTCCAGAGTGTTTCTATCAGGGTCCCTTCCTGATAATTTATCGCCCGCCGCAGCAAACTGCCGCCGCCGCAACCTGCCGCCGGACGGCCGATCCGCCGCGTGCGACCGGGAGGGAACCCCACATGACCACGACCGCACCACTGGACCCGCTGCCCGCGCCCCGGCGGGCCAGGGCGAGCATCGCCCTGGTGTTCGCCGTGCACGGCGCCGTCACGGGCACCTTCGTCAGCCGGATCCCGTGGATCCAGCACCGCCTCGACCTCTCCCCCGGCCAGCTCGGGCTCGCCCTGGTGATGCCCGCCGTCGGCTCGTTCCTCGCGATGCCGCTGGCCAGCCGGTTCGTCCACCGCTACGGCGGGCGGGCCGCCGTGCGCGGGCTCATCTCGCTGTGGTGCCTGGCGCTGGCCCTGCCCGCGCTCGCGCCGTCGCTGCCCGTCCTGTGCGCGGCCCTGTTCGTCTACGGCGCGACCTCGGGCATGTCCGACGTCGCGATGAACGCGCAGGGCGTGGAGATCGAGGAGCGCCTCGGCCGCTCGATCATGTCCGGCCTGCACGGGATGTGGAGCGCGGGCGGGCTGCTGGCCTCCGGCTTCGGCATCCTCGCCGCCCACCTCGACCTCGACGCCCGCCTCCAGCTGGCCGTCACCGCCCTCGTGCTGCTGGCCCTCGCCCAGGCCGTCTGCCGGGGCCTGCCCGACCTGCGGGCACCGGAGGAGGCCGAGGCGCCACCGCGGTTCGCGCTGCCGCCGCGCAGCTCGCTGGTGATCGGGCTGGTCGGCTTCTGCGCCGTGTTCGCCGAGGGCGCCTCGATGGACTGGAGCGGCGTCTACCTGCGCGACATCACCGGCGCCTCGGCCACCGTCGCCGCCGTCTCCTACTCCGCGTTCGCGCTCACCATGGCCGTCAGCCGGCTGGCCGGGGACGCGGTGATCCGCCGCCTCGGCGCCGTCCGGGCGACCCGCCTCGGCGGTGCCACCGCGACGGCGGGCGGCGTGCTCGTCGTGCTGGCCGACGAACCGGCCCTCGCGATCCCGGGCTTCGCGCTGATCGGCGTCGGCATCGCGGTCATCGTCCCGCTGGCCTTCGCGGCGGCCGGGCGCAGCGGCCCCAACCCCAGCCAGGCCATCGCGGGCGTCGCCACCGTCACCTACACCTCGGGCCTGATCGCCCCGGCCGTCGTCGGCGGGCTCGCCCAGGCCACCTCGCTGACCGTCTCCTTCGTCCTCGTCACCGCGCTCGCCCTCGCCCTGGTACCGAGCGCCGGGGCACTGCGCCGCAGCGAACGGAACGCACCCGACGGCCCGTCCAGCGGCGTGAGCGCCCCGGCGGGCAACGACCTCTCGACGCTCTGACCCGACGGGCACCCCCGCGTCTTCCCCCGGATCGGCGCACAACTTTTCCGCGCCGGGCGCGGTCGAACACTCCATCGTCGACCACGGGGAGCGCACCGATGACCCATCGCACGAGACTCGCGACGGCCGCCGCCGTCCTCGCCCTCACCGGAGGGTCGGTGCTGGCCGCACCGACCGCCGGTGCCGCCACCGCGACGACCGCCACCGACTTCGGGCCGGCCGAGATCCGCACCGGGATGTACGCGGGCCAGAACGACCTGTGCCTGGAGGTCGCCGACTGGCGCACCGACGACGGCGCCCCGGTCCGGATCTGGACCTGCACCGGCGGCGACAACCAGAAGTGGACCCAGACCGCCAACGGCTGGATCAACCTGCACAGCGGCAAGTGCCTGGAGATCCCCGCCTTCAGCACCACCCCGGGCACCCAGGCCGGCCAGTGGACCTGCAACGGCGGCAGCAACCAGCAGTGGAGCGACCCGCCGGTCAGCCACGCCGGCACCCCCCGCCACATCGTCAACGCCAACAGCGGGCTCAGCCTGGACGTCGCCGGCGGCGTGATCGCCGACGGCACCCCGGTCATCCAGTGGGACTTCCACGCCGGGGACAACCAGTTCTGGCACTACAGCCCCGAAAAGGATCCTTACGCATAGGAGAGCTAGGCTCGGGCGGTGCACGCACCAGACGCAGCCCCCGCACCGCCCGAGCCCGCACCGCGTTCGCCGTGGTGGCGCTTCGCGCTGCTCGTCCTGATCCTCGGCGCCGCCGCCGGGTCGCTGCTGCTGTGGAGCCCGACGGCGTTCCTGCGCGGCGGGCTGCCCGCCGGGGTGCCCGGGTACTGGCTCGCGCCGGCCTTCGTCACGGTCTACGCCCTCGGCACGCTCGCCTTCCTGCCCCGCCCGGCCCTCAACGCCGCCGCCGGGCTGCTGCTCGGCATCCAGCAGGGCACCCTGCTCGCCGTCCTCGGCACCACCCTCGGCGCGGCGGCGGCGTTCGGCCTCGGCCGGGCCCTCGGCCGCGACGCGCTGCGCCCCTTCCTGCGCGGGAAGATGCTGACCGCCCTGGACCGCCGCTTCACCGACCAGAGCTTCCGCAGCGTCCTGCTGCTGCGCCTGATGCCCGGCCTGCCGTTCCAGGCCGGCAACTACGGCGCCGCGTTCTCCGGCACGCGCTTCGTGCCGTACGTCCTGGCCACCGCCATCGGCGTCGTGCCGACCACCGCGGTGTACGTGACGGCCGCGGCCAGCGCGCGCCGGCCCGGCTCGGTGTCGTTCCTGCTGTCGGCGGGCGTGATCGGGGTGTTCGGCCTGGTGACCCTGGTCTCGCTCTGGCGGGCCGCCGTCGCCCGCCGCCGCGCCGCCGCCACCACCGCCTGAGCCGGACACGCGCTTATTCGCTCGCGATCCACCCCCGCCCGGCGCCACCATGGCGGCCATGACCAACCTCACGCCGCGGGTCGACCCGCCCATGTCCGCCGACGAGACCACCATGCTGACGGCCTGGCTGGACTTCCACCGCAGCACGCTCGCCCTCAAGTGCGAGGGCCTCACCGACGACCAGCTGCGCACGCGTTCCGTCCCGCCGTCCGGCCTGTCCCTGCTCGGCCTCGTGCGGCACATGGCCGAGGTCGAGCAGCACTGGTTCCAGGGCATCCTGCTGGGCGCGGACGTCAGCACCGGCCACTACTGGACCCCGGAGAACGAGGACGGCGACTTCGACGACGTCGCCACCGCGGACGTCGCCGCCGACTTCGCCACCTGGCACGCCGAGGTCGACGCCGCCCGCCGCGCGATCGCCGGCCTCCCGCTCGACACGGTGGGCAAACGGCAGCGCCGCGACGCGGACGTGACGCTCCGCTGGATCCTCGTCCACATGATCGAGGAGTACGCGCGGCACAACGGTCACGCGGATTTTCTGCGCGAGCTGCTGGACGGCAGGACCGGGGAGTGAAATCGTTTCCGCATTGTTGACAGAAGGTCAATTACGCGGTGACCACGACCGATAAGGTCTACGCGCGCAACCGTACGCAAGCCACCCGCGTCGATGTTGGTGCCCGGGTCCGCCCGGGTTTCCGGCGCGGCACGACTCGTACGGGGGGCGCGAGCGGGCACGGGACCGGTGAACAGTGCGATACTCGGACAGTTCCGACGAGTGGATGACGTGTCAAAAAGGGCACGCGCACCCGGGGGGACGCGGCCGGGACGAGGCAGGGAGGCGCGGCATGGGAGCACTTCGCGACGAGCACCACAACGGGTGGCTGATGCCCTCGGGGCACTACCCGGCCGCCGTGTACGACGACGAGTGGAGCGAACGGGACACCGTGCCCGCGATGCCGTCGCCGGCCAAGATCGTCTCACTGCGGCCGACCGGATTCGAGGCCGCCCGCACCGTCGGCGAGCACATCCGGGCCAGCACTCCGGTGGTCATGGACCTCACCGAGATGGAGGAGGCCGAGGCCAAGCGGATGGTCGACTTCGCCTCCGGGCTGATCTTCGGCACCCAGGGCGGCATCGAGCGGATCGCCCGCCGGGTCTTCCTGCTCACCCCGGCCGACGTCGAGGTCATGGTGATCGACCGCCCGCTCGACGACACCGGGTTCTACAACCAGAGCTGAGCTCCGAGGGAGCGGCACGAGAACCGGGGACGGCAACCGCCGACCCCGGTTTTTTGCTGCCCGGCCGCCGGGCCCGCACGCCCCACCTGAGGCGACCAATCCTATTTTGAGACATCCATGTCTCACTTGAGCTACACTCGAAGCATGGCCACCGATCGCGACACCGTCCTCGAAGCCGCCGTCAGCGTGCTCTCCCGCCGCCCGACCGCCCACCTGGACGAGATCGCGCGCGCCGCCGGCATCAGCCGCGCCACGCTGCACCGGCTGTTCCCCGGTCGCGAGGCCCTGATCCGCGAGGTCGGCCTGCTCAGCCTGCAGCGCTTCGCCACCGCGCTGGACACCGCCACCGCCGGGGAGGGCGACGCCGAGGCCGCGGTACGCCGCCTGGTCGAGGTCGCCGTCCCCGACGCCATGCTCTGCGCCTTCCTGGCCGGCGAGAACCAGCTCTACGACGACGAGAACATCAACGCGCTCTGGGAGACCCAGACCGAACGGCTGCACGCGCTGTTCCTGCGCGGACAGCACCAGGGCGTCTTCCGGATCGAGCTGTCCGCCGCCTGGCTCAGCGAAGCGTTCTTCGACCTCGTCGCCGGCGTCGGCTGGGCCATCCAGGACGGCCGGCTCGCCCCGCGCGACGCCGCGTTCTCGATCACCGAGCTCTTCCTCGGCGGCGCCCTGCGCCGACCCTCGTCCCCCACTCCTCCTTCGGCCCGCTCAACGGAAACCGATACACCATGAGCAGCACCGTCCTGACCACTCCGAGCCTGACGAACCCGACCCCGAGCCGCCGCTGGAGCGGCCTCGCCGTCCTCGTCCTCGCCGTCACCCTGGTCGCCGTCGACGCGACCGTCCTCTCCCTCGCCATCCCCTCCATCAGCGAGACGCTGCGCCCCAGCGGCACCCAGCTGCTCTGGATCGGCGACGCCTACTCCTTCGTCCTCGCCGGCCTGCTGGTCAGCATGGGCGCGCTGAGCGACCGGATCGGCCGCAAGAAGCTGCTGCTGGTCGGCTCCACGGCGTTCGGCGCCGCCTCGCTGCTCGCCGCGTACGCACCCGGGCCCGGCTGGCTGATCCTGGCCCGCGTCCTGCTCGGCGTGGCCGGGGCGACGATCATGCCGTCCACCCTCTCGCTGATCCGCAGCCTCTTCCCGGACGACCGGGAGCGGGCCACCGCGATCGGCATCTGGGGCGCCGCCGCGGCCGCGGGCGCCGCGCTCGGGCCGGTGGTCGGCGGCGTGCTGCTGGAGCACTTCTGGTGGGGCTCGGTGTTCCTGCTCAACATCCCCGTGCTGCTCCTGCTGCTGGGCTTCGGCGCCTGGCTGCTGCCCGAGTCCAGGGACCCGAAGCCGGGCCGCTGGGACGTGCTGAGCGTCCTGCTGTCACTGGCCGGTGTGATCGGCGTCGTCTACGCGGTCAAGGAGGCCGCCGCGAACGGCGTGGCGCGCTGGGACGTGCCGCTCGCCGGCCTCGTGGGCGCCGCCGCGCTGACCGTCTTCGTCCGCCGCCAGCTCCGGCTGGACACCCCGCTGCTGGACGTCCGGCTGTTCCGCGACCGCCGGTTCACCGCCGCCGTGCTGGCCTCGCTGATCTCACTGATCGGCCTGTCCGGCGTGGTCTTCGTGACCTCGCAGTACCTCCAGCTGGTCCGCGGCTACGAGCCGCTGCAGGCGGGCCTCGCCGAACTCCCGGCCTTCGCCGGGTCGGTGGCGGGCGGTCTGCTGACCGCCCGGCTGGTCCGGCGCACCGGCGCCCGGGCCGCGCTGACGTTCTGTCTGCTGGCGATGGGCTTCGGCGTCGGTGTGCTCGGCTGGCTCCAGCAGGACACCACGTACCTGGTGCTGGCCGCCTCGTTCCTGCTGGTCGGGACGGCCGAAGGGGTGGTCTACACGCTCGGCGCCGACCTCGTGCTGAGCGCCGCGCCGGCCGACAAGGCCGGGGCCGCCTCCGCGGTGTCGGAGACGGCGTACGAGCTGGGCACCGCGCTCGGCATCGCGCTGGTCGGCTCGGTGGTCGGCTCGCTCTACGCGAGCGGGCTGTCCGTCCCGCAGGGCGCGGACCCGGCCGCCGCCGCCCGGGCCGGCGAGTCGCTCGGCGGGGCCGTCGAGGCGGCCCACGGGCTGCCCCAGGCCCTCGGCGAGCCGCTGCTGGCGAGCGCGAAGCACGCGTTCGTCCACGGGATGAACGTCGCGGGCATCGCCTCGGCCGTGCTGCTGATCGGCGCCGCCGCGATGGCCTGGCGCCTGCTGCGCGGGCTCTCCGCCCCGGCGGCCGAGCCGACGGAGGTCCGGCCGGCGCCCGAGAAGGTGGATGCCTAAACGGTTCTGCAGCGAAACGGTTCTGCTCCTAAGCGGTTGGGCGGCCCCGCACCCTGTTCCCGGGTGCGGGGCCGCCGCCGTCAGTGGCTCGCCCTGAAGGGCAGTTCCAGCTCGGCCCAGACCACCTTGCCGTCCCTGGTCAGCCGGCTGCCCCAGCGCTGGGCGAGCTCGCTGACCAGGAACATGCCGCGCCCTCCCTCGTCCTGCTCGGCGAAGGGGCGCAGCTGCGGGGTCTGGCCGCCGGCGTCGGAGACCTCGACGGTGAGCACCCGGTCGCGGAACAGCCGCAGCCTCCGCGGGGCGTCGGCGTGCAGGAGGGCGTTCGTGACGAGCTCGCTGACCAGCAGTTCGGCGTAGTCGGCGAGCGGGGTCAGGCCCCAGCGTTCCAGGGTCGCGCGGGTGAAGCGGCGGGCCTTGCCGGGCAGGCGGCCGCCGCCGGTGAGCGGGAGGGTGGCGATCCGGTCGGCGGGCAGCGGCAGCACCCGGGCCATGATCATCGCGATGTCGTCGTCGGTGCCGTCGGTGACGAGGGCGCCGAGCACGGCGTCGCAGGTCTGCTCCAGGGTGCGGCCGGGCTCGGCGAGGGTGCGGGCGAGCAGGTCGATGCCCTTGTCGATGTCCTGGCCGCGGCGCTCGACCAGGCCGTCGGTGTAGAGGGCGACCATGCCGCCCTCCGGGAGGGTGAACTCGATCGACTCGAAGGCCACGCCGCCGACGCCGAGCGGCACTCCGGGCGGGAGGTCGACCCGGCGGGCGAGCCCGTCGGGGCCGACCCACACCGGCGGCAGGTGGCCGGCCGAGGCCACCTGGACGGTGCGCTCCAGCGGGTCGTAGACCGCGCAGATGCAGGTGGCGAACTGGCCCTCGCCGATTCCGTGCGCGGTCTCGTCCAGTCGGGTGAGGACCTGCTCGGGCGGCATGTCGAGGGTGGCGAGGGTGCGGGCGACGGTGCGCAGCTGGCCCATCGTGGCGGCGGCCCGGATGCCGTGGCCCATCACGTCGCCGACCACCAGGGCCACCCGGCCGCAGGACAGCGGCACGACGTCGAACCAGTCGCCGCCGACCTCGCTGACGACGCTGCTGGGCAGATAGCGGTAGGCGATCTCCAGGCCGAGGGTGCGGTGGATCTCCTGCGGCAGGAGGCTGCGCTGGAGGGTGAGCGCCGTCTCGCGCTCGCGCCGGTAGAGCCGGGCGTTGTCGAGCGCGAGGGCGGTGCGGGCGACGAGCTCCTCGGCGAGGGCGACGTCGGCGTCGGTGAACGGCTCGGGGTTGCGCATCCGGATGAACTCGGAGCCGCCGAGGACCATGCCGCGGGCCGAGATCGGCACCATCAGGTACGAGTGGATGCCCGCCGCGATGCCGGGGGCGACGCGCTCCTCGCTGGCGACCAGGCCGCGCAGGACCTCCTCGTCCACATGGGCGCGCAGCAGCGGCTTCCCGCTGCGCAGGCACTGGGTGTAGCTGCGGTGGGGGGCGTACTCGGAGGTCTCGCCGACGGCGTCCACGGCGTGCGTGAGGCCGGACTCGTAGGACTCGCCGACGGCGACGGCCCGCAGCTTGATCGCGCGGTCGGCGGGGATCGCGGTGGGCTCGGCACCGCGCAGCACCGGTTCCAGGAGGTCGACGGTGGCGAAGTCGGCGAACCGGGGGACGACGGCCTCGATCAGCTCCTCGGCGGTGCGCTGGAGGTCGAGGGTGGTGCCGATCCGGGCGGTGGCCTCGGCGATGGTGGCGAGACGTTCCTGCGCGCGGGAGGCGCGGGCCTCGGCCTGGAAGCGCTCGGTGACGTCGATGATCGAGGAGGCGACGCCGAAGACCCGGCCGGTGGAGTCCTCCAGGCGGAAGTAGGAGGCGGACCACGCGTGGTCGCGCCTCGGGTCCCCGGGGACGCGGCCGTGCGAGCGGGCGTCCACGACGGGCTTGCCGGTCCTGAGCACCTGTCTCATGGTCTGCTCGATCTCGGCGGTGTTGATGCCGGGCAGGACGGCGGATATCCGGCGGCCGAGGTGGGCGGCGGCCGGGACGCCGTTCATCCGGGCGAGCGCCTCGTTGATCCGCACGTAGCGCAGCTGGGTGTCGTACACGGCCATGCCGATCGGCGAGCGGCCGAAGATCCCGTCGAGGACGGCGAGGTCGGCCTCGATCTCGTGGATGGCGCCGGTGTCGGAGGCGGTGGCGAGCAGGAGGAGGGTGCCGCCCGGGCCGGCGATCGGGTAGGTGCGGAACTCCAGCTCGACCCGGTGGCCGTCGCGGTGGCGCACCGGGAAGACGAAGGAGGTGCCGGTGCCGTCCATGATCCGCTGGAAGATCGCGAGGACCTCGCCGCGGTCGCGTTCGTCGGTGAGCAGCCGGGCGGCGTAGCTGCCGACGGCCTCGTCGGCGGTGAAGCCGAGCAGGGCCTCGGCGTCCTCGCTCCAGTGCAGGATGAGGCCGTCGCCCTGGACCAGGACGGTGGCGAGCGGGACCAGTCGGTGGCCCTCGGGACGTGCGGGGGCGGCACCCGGTGCGGGGCCGGCGGCGTCGGTCGCGTCCCACTCGTGTCCGTGCATGATCAGGCAGCACCCCGGTTCGGCTCGTGCCCGGCCGGGTGGGCCTCGCGGTCGGTGCCGGCCGGGATTCTTCTCCAGACTGCACGGACATCGGCCGCCCGGCGACCCCTTGGAGGGGGGCCGTTCCGGTCGCTCCTGTCGTACGGGCGTCATGGGCGTACCGGGCGCAGCGTACTCTCCAGAAGGCCCGCCCACTGCCGGATCACTCCGGATCGTCGGGCGCTGTCGTCGGTGAGCAGGTTGGCCAGGCCGAGGCCGCGGGCGAGGTCCAGGGTGACCTGCACCGATTCGCGCACGCCGGGGCGGGTCTCGTCGGCGTCCAGGAACTCGACGGCGGCCCGGTGGGCCTCGCGGCCGACGTGGCCCTCCAGGGCGATGATCCGCTCGCGCAGCGGTTCCTCGGTGGCGGCGGCCGTCCACAGGTGCAGGGCGGCGCGGAACAGCGGGCCGGTGTAGAGGCGCACGATCATGTCGACGACGGCCCCGGTGCGGTCGGGGCCGGCGGCCGGCAGCTCGTCCGCGTGGGCGCGGACGGCCGCCAGCCGCTCGGCGGTGACGTGCTCGACGGCCGCGGTGAACAGGTCCTCGCGGGTCGGGAAGTGGTGCTGGGCGGCGCCCCGGGAGACCCCGGCGCGTTCGGCGACCACGGCGACGGTGGAGCCGTGCCAGCCGCGTTCGGCCAGACAGTCCACGGCCGCCGCGAGCAGCCGGGCGCGGGTGGCACGGCTGCGGTCCTGCCGGGGGGTGCGGACGGCGGAGTGGCTGGTCATCGGTGCTGGCGGTTCCTGTTCCGGTGGGGGCTCGGCGGGTCGATCCTCACAGATGCGCGCTGCGTACGGGTCAGCGGGCCGCCGCCTCTCGGGCTCGCAGTTCGCGGCGGAGGATCTTTCCGGCGGGGGACTTGGGGACGGCCTCGACGAACTCGACCGCGCGCACCTTCTTGTAAGGGGCGACCTGGCCGGCGACGAACGTGGTGACGTCCTCGGCGCTGAGCCTGCTGCCGGGCACCCGGACGACGAAGGCCTTGGGACACTCGGTGCCCTCGGCGTCCGTCACGCCGATGACGGCGGCGTCGGCGATCTGCGGGTGGCCCAGCAGGACGGCCTCCAGTTCGGCGGGGGCGACCTGGTAGCCCTTGTACTTGATCAGCTCCTTGACCCGGTCGACGATGTGCAGGTAGCCGCGGTCGTCGACGAAGCCGACGTCGCCGGTGTGCAGCCAGCCCTCCTCGTCGATCACGGCGTCGGTCTCGGAGGGGCGGCCGAAGTAGCCCTTCATCACCTGCGGGCCGCGGATCAGGAGCTCGCCGGGCTCGCCGGGCCCGAGGTCCGTCCGCGTGCCGTCCAGGGCGGTGACGCGCAGTTCCGTGGAGGGGACCATCCGGCCGACGGCGCCGGGCGAGGGGTCGGTGTCGTGCGGGGAGACGACGTGGGTGACCGGGGACAGCTCGGTCATGCCGTAGCCCTGGAGCAGGTGCGGCAGGCCGAGGCGGCGGGCGCAGGCGGCGGCGAGCTCGGTGTCGAGCGGGGCGGCGGCGCACAGCAGGTACTCGACGGAGGACAGGTCGAAGCGCTCCACCAGCGGGTGCTTGGCGAGGGCGAGCGCGATCGGCGGGGCCACGATGAGCGCCTGCACCCGGTGCTCCTCGATGGCGCGGCAGAACTGCTCCAGGTCGAAGCGCGGCAGCACGACCACCGCGGCGCCGCAGCGCAGCGGCTGGTTGAGCAGCGCGGCGAGGCCGTAGATGTGGAAGAACGGCAGGACGGCGAGCACCCGTTCGCCCGGCTCGGGGCGGTACAGGGCGTCCACCTGGCCGAGGTTGGTGGCGATCGAGCGGTGGGTGAGCATGACGCCCTTGGGCAGGCCGGTGGTGCCGCTGGAGTACGGCAGCACGGCGACGTCCTCGCCGGGATCGATCGGGACCTCGGGCACCGGGGCAGTGCTGGCGAGCAGGTCGGCGAGCGAGCGGTGGCCGTCGGCGCCGTCCAGCACGACGATCTCGCGCAGCGGGCGGCCCTCGGCGGCGAGCAGCCCGGCAGCCTTCGCGGCGGTGGGCAGGAAGTGGGAGACGGTGACCAGCCAGCGGGCGCCGCTGTCGCGCAGCTGGCCGGCGAGCTCGTTCGGGGTGGCGAGGGAGGAGACGGTGGTGACGGTGGCGCCGGCCCGGGTGGCGCCGTAGAACGCCATCGGGTACGCGATCGTGTTGGGGCTGAAGAGCGCCAGCACGTCGCCCTTGCGCACGCCCGCGTCGGCCAGGCCGGCGGCGACCCTGCGCACGGACCCGGCGAGCTCGGCGTGGCTGACGGTCCGTCCGGTGAGGCCGTCGATCAGGGCCGGCCGGTCGCCGTACCGCTCGGCGTCGCCGAGCACCGCGTCGTGGATCGGCAGGTCGATCGTCGGTACGTCGGGAAAGTCGCTGAGGAACACCAAGGTAAGCCTCCACTAAGGAAGTTGAGGTGGATTCTGGACCGGCGACGGGTCTCGGGGGCGGGTCGGCCGGGGGCGCGTTCAGGAGCATACGGACAGCGGAGGGACGCTGGGCCATTGTGGGGAACGACGGCCGGAGCGCGCGTGGCACAGTTGCCGCCGGGGGGCGCCCGGTCGGACGGTGTGCACCACGGCCGCCCGCCCCCGGGAGCGGCCCCGGAACCTGGAGCACCCCAACCGTGAGAGCCACCTCCCCTACCCTGCCGCGCGGCCGCCGCCTGCTCGCCGCCGCCACCACGGCCGTCGTCCTCGCCCTCGGCGGGGCACCGCTCGCGTTCGCCGCACCGGGCGACAACGGCGACGTCAAGATCCACAACAGCACCACTCCGGTGAGCGACACGCGGGACGAGCCCAAGGTCTGCGTGTTCTACCTGGACGCGTTCAACTTCGACACGATCCAGCAGGTGAACTGGACGATCGAGCAGCAGCCGCCGACCGGCACGGCGCAGGTGCTCGCCGGGTCGATCACGCTCACCAACGGCACCGGGAACACCGGCAACTTCACCCTGCCGGACGGGCACTACAAGCTCGACTGGACGTTCGTGGGCGAGAACGGGTCGGCCAAGCACAAGGTCTTCGACGTCTCGTGCGCCTCCTCGTCGCCCTCGCCGTCGTCGTCGCCCTCGTCGTCGCCGTCCTCGTCGCCGTCGTCATCGCCCTCCTCCTCGCCGTCACCGTCACCGAGCGCGTCCTCCAGCACCTCCCCCAGCACCTCGCCCAGCCACGCGCACTCGCCCAGCGCCTCCCCCAGCGGCGGGCCCCACGGCGGGGTACCCACCGGTGGCGGCGGCACCTCCGGGGCCAACGCCGCCGAGGTGATCGGCGGGGTCGCGCTGCTCGTCGGCGCCGGCGGCCTCACCATCCGCGCGATGCGCCGCCGTCCCGGGACCAATGCCGACTCCTGACCTCCCCTTCCGCGTACCGCGCGGCGGCCCCGGCCCGGTCACGGCCGGGGTCGTCGCGCTGGCTCTCGCGGCGGGCGGCATCTGGCTCGTCCACGTCGGCACCGACGGCCGGGACGGGCCGCCGCTGCCGGCGCCGGCCGCCACGGCCGTACCGGCGCCGAGCCCCGGCCGTCCGCCGGTGGCCACGCCCCCGTCGGTCCCGGCCCACCCGCCGCTGCCCGCCTCGCCGCCGACCAGGATCCGGATCCCCGCGATCAAGGTCGACGCCCCGGTCATCGGCCTCGGGCTCAGCGCCTCCCGGCAGCTGAACCCCCCGCCGATGGACCAGCGCAACCTGGCCGGCTGGTACCGCGACGGCGCCGCGCCGGGGGCGGCCGGCAACGCCATCACCATCGGGCACGCCGACAACCGCACCGGGCCGGCCGTCTTCTACCGGCTCGGGCTGCTGCGCCCCGGCGACACCGTCGAGGTGGCCCGCAAGGACCGGCGCACGGCGGTGTTCACGATCGACTCCGTCCGGGTGTTCCCGAAGAAGGACTTCCCGGACGCCCTCGTGTACGGCGCCACCGAGCGGGCCGAGCTGCGGGTGATCACCTGCGGCGGCAAGTTCGACCGGAAGACCGGGTACGAGTCCAACACCGTCGTGTTCGCCCACCTGACCGGCGTCAAGTGATCCGCCGTCAGTACGACTTCGGCAGCCCGAGGGTGTGCTGGGCGACGTAGTTGAGCACCATCTCGCGGCTGACCGGGGCCACCCGGCCCACCCGGGTGGCGGCCAGCAGCGCGCCCAGCCCGTACTCCTGGGTGAGGCCGTTGCCGCCGAGCGTCTGCACCGCCTGGTCGACCGTGCGGGCGGCGGCCTCGCCGGCCGCGTACTTGGCCATGTTGGCCGCCTCGCCGGCCGCGAGGTCCTCGCCCGCGTCGTAGAGCAGCCCGGCCTTCTGCGTCATCAGCCGGGCCAGCTCGATCTCCACCGCGCACTGCGCCAGCGGGTGGGCGAGGCCCTGGTGGGCGCCGATCGGGGTCGACCAGACCGTCCGCGTCTTCGCGTACTCGACGGCCTTGCCGAGGGCCTGGCGGGCGAGGCCGAGCGAGAACGCGGCGGTCAGGATCCGCTCGGGGTTGAGGCCCGCGAAGAGCTGGAGCAGGCCCGCGTTCTCGTCGCCGACGAGCGCGTCGGCGGGCAGCCGGACGTCGTCCAGGAACACCTGGAACTGCTTCTCGGGGGCGACGAGCTCCATCGGGATCGCCCGGAACTCGAAGCCCGGGGTCTCGCGCGGGACGACGAACAGGCAGGGCTTGAGCTTGCCGGTGCGGGCGTCCTCGGTGCGGGCGACGAACAGCACGTCGTCCGAGTGGTCGATGCCCGACACGAACACCTTGCGGCCGGTGAGCAGCCAGTCCTCGCCGTCGCGGCGGGCCACGGTGGAGATCCGGTGCGAGTTGGAGCCGGCGTCCGGCTCGGTGATGCCGAAGGCCATCCGCCGGGTGCCGTCGGCCAGTCCGGGCAGCCAGCGGCGCTTCTGCTGGTCCGTGCCGTACCGGGCTATGACCGTGCCGCAGATCGCCGGGGAGACGATCAGCAGGAGCAACGGGCAGCCGGCGGTGCCCAGTTCCTCCAGGACGATGGCGAGGTCGGTGATGCCGCCGCCCCCGCCGCCGTACTCGGCGGGCAGGTTGACGCCGAGGTAGCCGGCCTTGCCTGCGTCGGCCCACAGTTCGTCGGCGGGCTCGCCGGCCCGGGCCTTGGCCAGGTAGTACGCGGAGCCGTAGCGGCGGCCGAGGTCGCCGACGGCGCGACGCAGGGCCTGGCGTTCGGGGGATTCGAGGAGCTGACTGCCGATGGCGGACATGCGGGTCCTTCCTCAGGCCTCTTGGGCGACAGCGGTGGGTTTGACGACGGAGGGTTTGACGACGGAGGGCTTGACGACGGCGAGCAGGGTGCCGAGTTCGACCTGCCGGCCCGGGGTGGCGCGAAGTTCCACGAGGGTGCCGTCGGCGGGGGCGACGACGCGGTGCTCCATCTTCATCGCCTCCAGGAACAGCAGGGGCTGCCCGGCGGTGACGGCGTCGCCGACGGCGGCGGCGACCCGGATGACGGTGCCGGGCATCGGGGCGAGCAGGGCCCCCGGTTCGGTCTGCGCGGCGGGGTCGGGGAAGCGGGGGACGACGGTGAGGGCGGTCGTGCCGTCCGGGGTCTCGACGAAGACGTCCGGGCCGTAGCGGGCGACGCGGTAGGTGCGGCGGATCGTGCCGTGGCGGAGGGTGACGCTCTCCGGCGTGTGCTCTTGCCCGTGCTCGACGAGCTCGGTGTCCGGATGGTCGTCGGCCCGCAGGCCGTCCCGGGTGAGGCGGTAGCGCACCTCCAACTCGCCTCCGTCGGCGGCCCGGTAACGCTTGACCTGCGACTGGGACGGGAGGTTGCGCCAGCCGGACGGCAGCGGCGTGCGGCGCTCCGCCGCGTCGGCGAGGGCGGCGGCCAGGGCCGCCCTCGCGGCGCCCTTGTCGTCCGGGGCGGTGAGGTCGGCCGCGTGCTCGACGAGGAAGCCGGTGTGCAGGCGGCCCTCCAGGAAGGCCGGGTGGCGCAGTGCTCGGGCGAGCAACTCCCGGTTGGTGGTGGGTCCGTGGAGCCGGGCGCGGGCGACGGCGTCGGCGAGGCGGCGGGCGGCGGCCGCGCGGGTCGGGGCCCAGGCGATCACCTTGGCGAGCATCGCGTCGTAGTGCGGCGTGATGGTGCTGCCGTTCTCGACGCCGGAGTCGAGGCGGAGCGTGCCGCCGAACTCCTCGTGCGGGACGGTGAGTTCGAAGCGGTGCAGGATGCCGGTGGCGGGCCGGTGGTCGTGCGCCGGGTCCTCGGCGTAGAGGCGGGCCTCGATCGCGCAGCCGTTCGTGGGCGGGGGTGCGGCGGGGAGCTTCTCCCCCTCGGCGACGGCGAGTTGGAGCGCGACCAGGTCGAGTCCGGTGACGGCCTCGGTGACCGGGTGCTCGACCTGGAGGCGGGTGTTCATCTCCAGGAAGTGGAAGCGGCCGTCCTCCGCGAGGAGGAACTCGGCGGTGCCCGCGCCGACGTAGCCGATCGCGCGGGCGGCGGAGACGGCGGCCGCGTGCAGCGCGGTGCGCACGGCGTCGGGGATCCCGGGCGCCGGGGCCTCCTCGATCACCTTCTGGTGGCGGCGCTGCAGCGAGCAGTCGCGGTCGCCGACCGCCCAGACCGTGCCGTGGGCGTCGGCCATCAGCTGGACCTCGACGTGGCGGCCGGTGGGCAGGTAGCGCTCGCAGAACACCTCGTCGGAGCCGAAGGCCTTGGCGGCCTCGGCCTTCGCCGCTTCGATCTCGCCCGGCAGCTCCGCCAGCGAGCGGACGACGCGCATGCCCCGGCCACCGCCGCCCGCCGCCGCCTTGACCAGCAGCGGCAGGTCCGCCTCGGCGGGTTCGGCGAGGGCGTCGAGGACGGGCACGCCCGCCTGCGCCATCAGCCGCTTCGCGGCCGTCTTGGAGCCCATCGCGGCGATCGCGGCCGGCGGCGGGCCGACCCAGGTGAGGCCCGCGTCGAGCACCGCCTGCGCGAACCCGGCGTCCTCGGACAGGAATCCGTACCCCGGGTGGACGGCATCGGCGCCCGCGTCCAGAGCCGCCCGGACGATCAGGTCGCCGCGCAGGTAGGTGTCGGCGGGCGCGGCGCCGGGCAGCCGGACGGCGGCGTCGGCCTCGCGGACGTGCGGGGCGCCGGCGTCCGGGTCGGAGTGCACGGCGGTGGTCGCGATGCCGAGGGCACGGCAGGTGCGGAACACCCGGCGGGCGATCTCGCCGCGGTTGGCGACCAGCAGGTTGGTGATCATTCCAGGTCCCCTTCTACCTTCTCCATCCGGCTTCTACATCCGGAAGACGCCGTAGCCGCGCGCGCCCTCGACCGGCGCGTTGTGGATCGCGGACAGGCAGAGGCCGAGCACCGTCCGGGTGTCGCGCGGGTCG
Organism: Kitasatospora sp. NPDC059722; assembly: GCF_042733235.1. Classification (NCBI taxonomy): domain Bacteria; kingdom Bacillati; phylum Actinomycetota; class Actinomycetes; order Kitasatosporales; family Streptomycetaceae; genus Kitasatospora; species Kitasatospora sp. NPDC059722. Next base: position 114,758 of record NZ_JBHWGD010000015.1, on the reverse strand, counting down.
ATCACGCCGTCGTCGTAGAGCCGGCCGGACAGGAACGCCGGGAGCGACTCCGCCTCGATCTGCTGCTCGACCATCGCGCGGATCGCGGCGTCCGCGTCCTCGTCGTACGGCTGCCCCTTCGCGGCGGCCGACTGGCGGGCGACGATCGACAGCACCCCGGCCAGCTGCTGCGGGCCCATCACCGCGGACTTGGCGCTCGGCCAGGCGAACAGGAACCGCGGCTCGTACGCCCGCCCGCACATGCCGTAGTGGCCGGCGCCGTAGGAGGCGCCCATCAGCACCGAGAGGTGCGGCACCGTGGAGTTCGAGACGGCGTTGATCATCATCGAGCCGTGCTTGATGATGCCGCCCTGCTCGTAGTCCTTGCCCACCATGTAGCCGGTGGTGTTGTGCAGGAACAGCAGCGGGGTGTTCCGCTGGTTCGCCAACTGGATGAACTGGGCGGCCTTCTGGGACTCCGCGCTGAACAGCACGCCCTGCGCGTTCGCGAGGATCCCGACCGGGTAGCCGTGCAGGCGGGCCCAGCCGGTGGCCAGGCTCGGGCCGTACATCGGCTTGAACTCGTCGAAGTCGGAGCCGTCGACGATCCGGGCGATCACCTCGCGCGGGTCGAACGGCACCTTGAGGTCGCCCGGGACGATGCCGAGCAGCTCCTCCTCCGCGTACTTCGGCGGCTCGGCGGACGCGTCCGGCCCCGGGCCCGGCTTGCGGTGGTCCAGCCGCGCGACGATCCGGCGGGCGAGGCGCAGCGCGTCCGCCTCGTCGACGGCGAAGTGGTCGGCCAGGCCGGAGGTGCGGGCGTGCATCTCGGCGCCGCCGAGCGACTCGTCGTCGGCCTCCTCCCCGGTGGCCATCTTCACGAGCGGCGGGCCGCCGAGGAACACCTTGGCGCGTTCCTTGACCAGCACGGTGTGGTCGGACATGCCCGGCACGTAGGCGCCGCCGGCCGTCGAGTTGCCGAACACCACGGCCACGGTGGGGATCCCGGCGGCGGACAGCCGGGTGAGGTCGCGGAAGAGGGCGCCGCCGGGGATGAAGATCTCCTTCTGGCTGGGCAGGTCGGCGCCGCCGGACTCGACCAGGTTGACCAGCGGGAGGCGGTTGTCGAGCGCGATCTCGTTGGCGCGCAGGGCCTTGCGCAGCGTCCACGGGTTGCTGGCGCCGCCGCGGACCGTCGGGTCGTTGGCGGTGATCACGCACTCGACGCCCTCGACGACGCCGATGCCGGTGACCAGCGCGGCGCCCACCGGGTAGTCGCTGCCCCAGGCCGCCAGCGGGGAGAGCTCCAGGAACGGCGAGTCCTCGTCGATCAGCAGCTCGATCCGCTCGCGCGGCAGCAACTTGCCGCGGGCGCGGTGGCGTTCGACGTACTTGGGGCCGCCGCCGGCCAGCGCCTTGGCGTGCTCGGCGTCGAGGGCGGCGAGCTTGTCGAGCATCGCGGCGCGGTGCTCGGCGTGGTCGGGCGCGGCCGGGTCGACGCGGGTGGGCAGGACGGTCACGACGCCTCCGTACGGTCGAGGAGCGTTTCGGGGACATCGACATACCGGGCACGCAGCCACTCCCCCAGCGCCTTGGCCTGCGGGTCGAAGCGGTGCTGGGCGGCGACGCCCTCGCCGAGCAGGCCGGTGATGACGAAGTTGAGCGCCCGGAGGTTGGGCAGCACGTGCCGGGTGATGGGCAAGTCCTGTGCCTCGGGGAGGAGTTCGCGTAGCCGGTCGACCGTGAGGGTGTGCGCGAGCCAGCGCCAGCCCTCGTCGTCGCGGGCCCAGACGCCGAGGTTGGCGTCGCCGCCCTTGTCACCGCTGCGGGCTCCGGCCACCAGGCCGAGCGGGGCCCGGCGGCTGGGGCCGGCGGGGAGCGGCTCCGGGAGCTCCAACGGCCCGTCGGCGTTCGGCGCTTGAGGGCCGACCTGGCCAGGGGGAATGCTCACGTGGCGACCGTCCGGGAGGACGGCGGTGTGCTCCACGGCCTTCGCGTCGACGTACGCGGCGGTGAACACCCCGTACGGCGCACCCGGGCCTGGAGGCGCGGTCAGATGGAAGCCCGGGTAGCCGGCAAGGCCCAACTCGACGGCGGCCTTGCCGAGTTCGCGCCCGACCTTGGACGGGTCCGGGTCCCGGGCAGTCAGGCGCAGCAGCGCGGAGGCGCCCTCCTCGGTGGGCGCGTCCGGGTGGTCGGTGCGGGCGAGGGTCCAGGTCAGCTCGGCCGGGCGGCGGCCGGGCGGAATGGCCGCCTCCAACTGCCGCTGCACCAGCTCCGACTTGGCCTCGATGTCGAGCCCGGTGAGGACGAACACGACCTCGTTGCGGTGGCCGCCGAGGCTGTTGAGGCCCACCTTGAGCGTGGCGGGCGGCGCCTCGCCGCGCACACCGTCGATGCGGACCCGGTCGGGGCCCTCCTGGGTGAGGCGGACGGTGTCGAGCCGGGCCGTGACGTCCGGCCCGAGGTAGCGCGAACCCGTGGTCTCGTACAGGAGTTGGGCCGTGACGGTACCGGTGGTGACGGCGCCGCCGGTACCCGGGTGCTTGGTGATCACGCTGGAGCCGTCGGCGTGCAGCTCGGCGATCGGGAAGCCGGGCCTCGTCACGTCGTGCTCCCGGAAGAACGCGTAGTTCCCGCCGGTGGCCTGCGCTCCGCATTCCAGGACGTGGCCGGCGACGACGGCGCCGGCCAGGGCGTCCAAGTCGGCCGGGGTCCAGCCGAAGTGGGCGATCGCCGGGCCCGCGACCAGGGCCGCGTCGGTGACCCGGCCGGTGACGACGACGTCCGCGCCCTCGGCCAGGCAGGCCGCGATCCCGAACCCGCCGAGGTAGGCATTGGCGGCCAACAGTCCATCGGGCAGCCCGAGTTCGGCGATGCGCGGGAGCAGGTCGTCGCCCTCGACGTGGGCCACGGCGGCGGCTATCCCGTACCGCAGGGCCAGCTTGCGCAGTTCGCCCGCGAGCCGGGCCGGGTTGAGCCCGCCCGCGTTGACGACGATCCGCACCCCGCGCTCGCGGGCGAGGCCCAGGCACTCCTCCATCTGCCGCAGGAACGTCCGCGCGTACCCCAGCGACGGGTCCTTCAGGCGGTCCCTGGCCAGGATGAGCATCGTCAGCTCCGCCAGGTAGTCCCCGGTCAGCACGTCCAGCGGCCCGCCGGTGAGCATCTCCCGGACCGCCGCGAACCGGTCGCCGTAGAACCCCGAGGCGTTCCCGATCCGCAAACCCGCACGCGCGCGCACCAATGCGCCTCCCCTGCCGGTGAGTTGACGGCCGCCCGACGGCCACCGCCGGGCAGCAGCGTGGCACCGGCCGGAGAAAAAAGCAATCACGCCTGCTTGTTTTTAACCTTGCCCGATCGACCGGGCGCAGGCTCCCGGTGTGACTGGAAGTCGTGGTTGGTTCGCGGCGGGGTCAGCCCGGCGGGCGCGGGGGGCGTCCAGGTCGATCACCGGGCGGCGCGGTGTGCGACGCCGCTGCTGCCTGGTGCGCTGGTCGCGCTCCGCGGCCCAGGGGCACTGGACCTTCGGGCTGGTGCCGGCAGCCGGGCCCGTTCAGAACCCGTCCACTCACGGGCGGAGAACGAGTTTGCCCTTCGATCGGCGCCCGAGTAGGTTCTCGTGCGCATCGCGGGCCCGGGACAGGTCGTATTCCGCTCCGACCAGGGGCCGTAGGCGACTCCGTGCCGTGAGGTCGAGCAGCTCCGCCAGTGCCACGCTGCCGGCGCCATCCCTGGCGAGGAGCGGGACGAGCCAGAAGCCGGCGACGGTGATGCTGTCCACCGCGAGTCGGCTCGGAGGGATCGCGGAGGCCGGCTGCCGGGACGAGGCGCCGTAGGTGACCAGTCGGCCGAGGTATCCGAGCGTGTCCAGGGCGCTGTCGAGGACGGAGCCTCCGATAGCGTCCAGGATGATGTCGACTGGGCGTCCGTGATTGGCGTCGAGGATCCGTTCCCGGTAGCCCTCCGCGTCACCGTCGATCGCCGCGTCCGCGCCAGCTTCGAGAGCGAAGGCTCGTTTGTCGTCGGACGACGCCGTGGCGATGATTCGCCCTGCTCCGAACTCTCGGGCCAACTGGACGACGAGGCTGCCCGTCCCGCCCGCGGCGGCATGGACCACCACGCTCTCCCCGGGTCTGATGCGCGCGACCGACCGCAGCAGATGCCATGCCGTCAGCCCCTGCACGAGAACGGCTAGCGCTTTACCCTCGCTCACATTCTCCGGCAAGGCGATCAGGTCGCGGTCGGCGACGACCGCCTGTGCGGCGTAACCGCCCTGCCGCACATAGCCGAGGACTCGTCGTCCAGCAGCCGTCCGGCCCACCACCTCCATGCCCGGAACACGTGGCAACGGGCCTTGAGGAGCGTATGGGCCGTCAGTGTGCTCGCCCGCGATCTGCTTGATGTCGCCGAAATTGACGCCTGCGGCGTCCACTTGGACCAGGGTCTCGCCCGGCCCTGCCACAGGGGTCGGCACATCGGCCTCCACGAGGACCTCGGGGCCGCCGAACCGCTCGTACCGCATGGCACGCATAACCAGTCTCTCCCACCACGGTCACAGATCTCATGAGTCCGACGTCCCCACACCGCCAACTGTCTCTCCCGCAGCGGGCCGCCTCTGACAGGGCGCCGTCATGCCAGGGTCAGGGTACAACTCCTGTCTCCGGCAACCTTCCGCACCTCGGGGGAACCTCACTTCCGAGAACGTACACCGACCGGTGAACTGGGAATCGGCACATCGTTCGCAGGCTCAACGCCTCCGAGAGGACCGTGGAGAACCACCTCAGCGGCGTCTACCCCAAACGTGGAGCGACCGGCAGAACCCAGGCCTTCCTCTGCACCCAACTCGTAGTTTTGCCGACTGAACGGACAGTACCGGGCAATGGGTTCAATCGGCCATGTGGCCGAGACAGGACCTTTCGAGAAGGACGCTCCTGTTAGACCATGGGCAGTACGAACAGTGCTATGGACGGGGAAACGGGGAGCATTGAAGGGCCATCATATAAGGAGAAAATGGGGAGACCTGATACAGAGTCTCAACCTTCGTCACCGGCGTTCCCTGTCGAATGCCCTGTCGGGATCCCCGTCTCCACCGCCTCCTCGCACGAGAGAAGCCCCTTTCCGGCCTCGGTGCCGCCCGGCGTGGGCGATCTCGTCAGCCGGCTCGAACGTTTCCTGCGGCACTGAGGTGCGCATCCGAGGCAACCACGCCACTCGCCCACGCCTTCAGGCGCGATCCGAGGAACCACGCGCTCGGCGCGCTGCCGGGTCGCTCCTTCATCGTGCCGACCGTCTCGGCCACGCACGTGACGGTGACCGAATGGTTCCGCCCGGCCGCGAAAGCAAGTCGCCGCCTGCCGAACAGGGTCCTCCTGTGGCTCCTCGTCATGTCCGTCCTCTTGCCGCCCCTCACCCGGCGTGCACCCCGTCGACTTCTAGGTCCGCTTCGCCACTCGCCCAACGGCCGACGCCTACGATCTCGACCTCGCCGACACAGCACGCCTTGCCGCCTGGACCTGGGGAATCGATCCTCTTCTGGAGACACGGCCCCCGGCTTCCCAGGCGTGCAGCCTCCTTGTCGTAGCCGCGGAGCAGTGGAGCCTGTGCGGCTTCTCGTTCCCCCGCCCTCGGACTGCTTCCTGTCCGTGCCCGGCCCGCAGCGCGGCGGCTCGCCATCGGGCGGGAGGACATCGAACGACACGGCTCCCTTCTCCCCACACCACGACCGACCTGCTGACTTCATGGAGATCCGCATGTCTTCCCCACGCGTACTCGCAACAGACACGACATCTCACTCGCGGCAACGTGCACAGGCGCAGGTGCACCGGGAGGAGACGGAGCCGCTCAACCCGGGCTGGCTCCGTACCTTCATGGAGGTCTACCGGACGGGATCCTTCGGGGGTGCGGCCCGGAAACTGCACATCTCGCAGCCTGCGGTCACGCATCAGATCCGGCTGCTGGAGGAGAGGGTCGGGACGCGTCTGTTCGTGCGTCAGGCCACCGGGTCCAAACCCACGCCGGCCGCCGATTCCCTTGCGCATGACGCCGAGGGCCCAGTCGATGCCCTCAACTTCGTGTTGCAGCGCTATTCCAGTAGCGGTGGCCCGCCCGGCAGGATCCGGATCGGTGCTCCCGGTGACCTGATCAGCGACCGGATCCTGCCCGTGCTCGCCGATCTACTCCTGGACAGTGTGCAGTTACGCACGACTCCCGCGCTGTCCGACGCGTTGCTCTCCCAGCTGACCGCGGGCGAGCTCGACATCGTTGTTGCCCGGACGCGCCCCCGCGTGACGGGGATCAGCGCGCTACCCCTCTACGACGAGGAGTGGAGCCTGGTCGCCCATCCCGACGTCGCGCGGACGATCCCCGAGAAGCATCTCGCCCGCAAGGCTCCGCAAATCCTTGGGGGCCGTCACCTGATCGCCTGCGCCGAGTCCTTACCGCTCATCGACCACTACTGGTGGTCGGTCTTCCACGCCGAAGTGCCCGCGGCACCCGATGTGGTGGTTCCCGATCAACGGGCCGTACTCGCCGCCGTCAAGGCATCGGTCGGCATCGCCGTGCTTCCCACCTATCTCTGTGCCGACGATGTCGCCCAAGGCGCGCTGGTCCCCCTGGTCAGACCAGAGGTACCGCCGATCACCACCACGTACCTCGCCACACGGGAGGGAGACGTCACACGTTCCCAGATGTCGGCCGCTCACAGCAGGCTCCTCGAGCACGGCCGTCGCTGGACCTGACCGCACAGGAACCACCTGCATCGCGCCCTGGACGCCGCGAGCCAAAATAGTTGAGGTCATTATCATCTGACCTCGCCGCTTCCTCCTCGACGGACTTCACGCGCACACGTCTGATCGCCCTGCCGTCGGAGGACTGTGCGGCTCTGCACGCCGGACTGCGCCGGATGCTGAACCGAGCGCGGAGGTCGGGCGGGAGGCGCGCCGCGCCTCCCGCCCGACCTCCGGCTGCCACGCCTTTCTGCCGGCGCGTCAGCCGAAGCCGCTTCCGGTCGGACGGCTCAGGGCCGACGGGCGACGATCAGGCCGTAGCCGATCTGCGGGAGTTCACCGAAGCGCTCGATGATGTCGGCCGCTCTGGACAGTTCCTCGTTGAAGGCACTGCCGTCCGCTCCCTGTGCCTGCCGGATGAGGTCCGCGGCCAACGTGTGACTGCGTCGGACGTTCTCGCCGATGTCCAGCATCTCGACGATCTCCAGGCCGGCCTTGGCCATGTGTCCGGCGTATTCGTCGGCGTCACCGATCGGAGGAATCTCGAATAGTCTCCGGTTGTCCGCTACTATGCCCGCCTCACGGGGGGTCAGCTCACCTTGCTGATAGGGATTTGCGGCCACCAGAGTGCCGCCAGGACGCAATACTCGCGCTGCTTCGGCTATGGCGGTGGCACGATCGGACATGTGCAGGAACGATTCGATCGCGTATACGTGATCGAAGTGAGCGTCGGCGAACGGGAGATCCATACCGTCGGCCTGCTGGAAGGACACCTGCCCGGCGCCTTGCCCGACTTCCGGCCGCGCTCCGGCCGTGGCCGCCTGTTGAGCGCTGATGGTGACACCCGTGACGTGCACGCCCCATGTGCCTGCGATACGGACGGCGGGCTTGCCGCTTCCACAGCCGATATCCAGGACCCGGGCACCGGGTGAGAGTGTGAGCCGTTCGGCCACCATGTCGGTCAAAGTGTCGGTGGCCTCTTCGACCGAGGCTTCGTCGTCGCCGTCACGCCAGTACCCCAGGTGAATGTTTCCCCCCATCACCTCAGAGAGCAGGCCAGTCGACTGGTCGTACATTCTTCCCACGTCCGCCGCAGTGGGCGTATACTGCTCGGTCATTTCTGGGACACCTCTTCCCGTTGAACTCCCGGCGTTTCCTCCCCTGACCGAACGGGACGCTACAAAGTTGCGAGCGCCTTTGTCAATGGGGCAATTCACTTGTGCCGGGCCGGCCGAAGAGAAAGCCAGCGGATTCCTCATAACTCAACTTATCGGCCTCATGAGTCTAGCTATTGGACAGTGCGGGATCATGTCAGGTCTAATAACTTCCACGTGCTCCCGTCGAATCTGCCGCATGCGACAGCAGTTCGCTGAACAGCGCGGACACGTACGCCGGACAGTGCAGTCAGGCGGTCGGCAGGCAGGCAGGCAGATGGCACCTCGCTCGCCCTGAGCCACTTCACGCCGAAAGTCCCGGCTCCGAGCCGGAGGTCAGAATCCAGACCCGAGGCATAGCGCTTGACATTCCTCCGATGTCGGCCGTTGGGAGTTCTATGCGTACCGGCCAGGCGTTCCCCTATGAGGGCGACCGCCTCAACGACGATCCGATTGCAATCGTGGGAATGGCCTGCAGGTTTCCCGGTGCCGCGAATCCCGCAGCTTATTGGGCGCTGCTCCATGACGGCGTGAGCGCGGTTTCAGAAAAACCGAGGGAGGGTCGAAGCGGTTTCGGCGCGGGCGGCTTCCTCGACCACGTCGATCAGTTCGATTCGGACTTCTTCGACATCTCTCCTCGCGAAGCGGCTGCCATGGATCCGCAGCAGCGGCTCGCCCTCGAGCTGAGCTGGGAGGCGTTCGAGGACGCAGGGATCGTGCCGGCCGGCCTGAAAGGCCGTGATGCGGGCGTCTTCGTGGGCGCCATGTGGGACGACTACGCCACCGTACTGCACCGGCTTGGTGCGGGATCAGCCACCCAGCACAGCATGACCGGCGTCCATCGCGGCATCATCGCCAACCGGGTGTCGTACGCCCTCGATCTGCGCGGGCCCAGCATGGTGATCGATACGGGGCAGTCCTCCTCCCTGGTGGCCGTGCACATGGCCGCCGAGAGCCTGCGGCGAGGTGAGGCGTCCCTCGCGCTGGCAGGCGGGGTGAACCTCGGTCTCGCTCCGGAGAGCACCGTGTACTCCGAGAAGTTCGGCGGGCTGTCTCCCGACGGCCGGTGCTTCACCTTCGATGCCCGCGCCAACGGCTACGTCCGCGGCGAGGGCGCCGGGATGGTCGTCCTCAAGCCTCTCTCCCGCGCGCTCGCCGACGGCGACCGCGTGTACTGCGTCATCGAGGGCACCGCGATGAACAACGACGGCGCGGGCGAAGGGCTCACCGTGCCCACGGCCCGTGCGCAGGAAGAGGTGCTGCGCTCGGCGTACCGGAAGGCGGGTGTCGACCCGGCCGGCGTGCACTACGTGGAACTTCACGGCACCGGTACGAAGAAGGGTGATCCGATCGAGGCCGCCGCACTCGGTTCGGTGTTCGGCTCGGGCCGGACGGCCGACACACCGCTGTTGGTAGGGTCCGTGAAGACGAACATCGGGCATCTGGAAGCTGCGGCCGGTATCGCCGGGCTCATCAAGACGGTCCTGTGCATCAGGCATCAGGAGATTCCGGCGAGTCTGAACTTCCGTACGCCCAACCCACGGATCCCCTTCGAGGCGTGGAACCTGCGCGTGCAGACCGCGCTGAGCCGACGGCCTCGTGGCGACGGGCCGTTCCTGGCGGGTGTCAGCTCGTTCGGCATGGGCGGCACGAACTGTCATGTGGTGCTCTCGGACCGTCATCTGGCAGCCGTGTCCCCCGCAGCCGTCGGCGGCCGGCGTGCCGAGGGTCCCTCGCTGCTGCCCTGGGTGGTCTCGGGGAGGTCCCGTGCCGCGCTCCGTTCGCAGGCGGAGCGGCTCCGCGAGCACGTCATCACGCATCCCGGGCTGGATCCGGAGAGCGTCGGGGGCTCGCTCGCCGCGCACCGCATGGCGTTCGAGGAGCGCGCGGTGGTTCTGGGCAGCGACCGGGACGACTTCCTGAGCGGTCTGGACGCGCTGGTGCGCGGTGTGCCCGCCGCGAACGTGGTGCGGGGCTCCGCGCGGGGTGCGGGCGGGACGGCGTTCCTCTTCACGGGCCAGGGCAGCCAACGTACCGGGATGGGGCGTCGGCTCCACGCGACGGTTCCGGCGTTCTCCGAGGCGATGGACGAGGTGTGCGACCGGCTGGACACCCGGTTGCCCCACCGGCTCCAGAATGTCCTTTTCGCGGAACCCGGTACACCCGAGGCCGCGCTGCTCGACCGGACGGACTTCGCCCAGGTCTCGCTGTTCGCACTGGAGGTAGCGCTCGCTCGCCTGCTCCAGCGGTGCGGGCTGCGTCCGGACTTCCTGCTCGGGCACTCCGTGGGAGAGATCGCCGCGGCCCATGTCGCCGGAGTGTTCTCCCTGGAGGACGCCTGCACCCTCGTCACGGCCCGCGGACGGCTGATGCAGCAGGCCGTCGAGGGCGGCGCCATGGTGGCGCTGGAGGCCGACGAGACGGAGGTCCGCGCGGCCCTGTCCGGGCTGGACCAGGAGGTCTCGGTCGCCGCGGTCAACGGGCCACGGGCCACGGTGATCTCCGGTGAACCGAGAGCCGTCGCCGATGTCGCCGCGCAGTTCGAGGCGAGGGGTCGCAGGACCAAGCGGCTCAAGGTCAGCCACGCGTTCCACTCACCGCACATGGACGGTGTGCTGGACGAGTTCCGTGCCGTCGCCGCGCAGTTGGACTACGGCACCCCGGAGCTTCCGGTCGTCTCCAACGTCACAGGACGTCTCGCCACAGCGGACGAACTCCGGTCGCCGGACTACTGGACCCGTCACATCCGGGCGTCCGTGCGCTTCTTCGACGGTGTCCGTCTCCTGCGGTCGGAAGGCGTCACGAACTACCTGGAGGTGGGCCCCGGGGGCCTGACCTCGATGATCCGCGAGAGCCTCGCCGTCGAGGGGACACCGTCCGGCGCCGCGATCGTCCCGCTGCTGCGCCGGGGCCAGCCGGAGGACCGTACGGTGGCCACCGCACTGGCCGAGGCGTTCGCATGCGGCGCGCGGGTGGACTGGGAGCCGTTCACCGGCTGGGCCGACGCGCGGCCGGACCTGCCGACGTACGCCTTCCAGCGCCGTTCCTTCTGGCTCGGCGCGCCGGGCGAGCCTGCCGCAGGACAGCACGGCGAGGCGGTGCTCGATCCGGCGAGCGGTGTCGCGCCGGCCGCGGAGCCGGTCGTCGCCGCTGCCGAAGCGGACATGCCGCAGCTCGTGCGGATGAGCGTGGCGGCGGTACTCGGGCACATGTCGTCCGATCTCGTCGACGGCGGCAGGACGTTCAAGGAGCTGGGGTTCGACTCGCTCACCGCAGTCGAGTTCCGCGACCGCATCGCCGAGGCGACCGGACTGGCACAGCTGGCGCCCACCTTGATCTACAACCACCCCACGCCGGACGAGCTGGCCCGCTTCCTGCAGTCCCTGCTGGCGGGCGAGGAGCCGGCCACCGGCAGTCTGCCGGTGGCGGCCCCGCAATTCGAGCCGATCGCCATCGTGGGCATGGGATGCCGGTTCCCCGGGGAGGTCCGCTCGCCGGAGGACCTGTGGCGCCTGGTGTCCGAGGGCAGGGACGCCGTGTCCGCCTTTCCCGACGACCGCGGCTGGGACACCGGTGAGCTGCGCGACCCGGAGAACCCGGAGGTCCGGTACGCGCGGGAGGGGGGCTTCCTCTACGACGCGGCCGCATTCGACGCGGGGTTCTTCGGGATCAGCCCGCGTGAGGCGCTGGCGATGGATCCGCAGCAGCGGCTGGTGCTGGAGACCTCCTGGGAGGCGCTGGAGCGGGCGGGGATCGACCCGCTGTCGCTACGAGGCAGCCAGGTCGGCGTGTTCGCGGGGGCGATGACGCAGGACTACGGGCCCCGGCTGGGTGAACCGGCCGAGGGCACCCAGGGCTTCGCGCTGACCGGCAACACGGCGAGCGTCGTCTCGGGGCGGGTGGCGTACACCCTCGGTCTGGAGGGCCCCGCGGTCACCGTGGACACCGCCTGCTCCTCCTCGCTCGCCGCCCTGCACATGGCGCGCCGGTCCCTGCAGCACGGTGAGTGCACGCTGGCACTGGCCGGCGGGGTGACTGTGATGGCGACGCCGGGCATGTTCGTGGAGTTCGCCCAGCAACGCGGCCTGGCGCCCGACGGCCGCTGCAAGCCGTTCGCCCGGTCGGCCGACGGTACGGGCTGGAGCGAAGGCGTGGGCATGCTGGTGCTGGAGCGTCTGTCGGACGCCCAGCGCCTCGGTCATCCGGTCCTCGCGCTCGTCCGTGGTTCGGCGGTCAACCAGGATGGCGCGAGCAACGGGCTGACGGCTCCGAACGGGCCGTCGCAGGAGCGGGTGATCCGGCAGGCGCTGGCCGACGCCCGGCTCACGCCGCAGGACGTCGATGCGGTGGAGGCGCACGGCACCGGCACGAAGCTGGGTGATCCGATCGAGGCGCAGGCCCTGGTGGCCGCCTACGGCCGAGGCCGTTCGGGCGACCGGCCGCTGTGGCTCGGCTCGGTGAAGTCGAACATCGGCCACACTCAGGCGGCCGCCGGAGTCGCCTCGGTGATCAAGATCGTAATGGCTCTGCGCAACGGGCGGCTGCCCGCCAGCCTGCACGTCGACGAGCCGACGCCGCACGTGGACTGGTCCTCGGGCTCGGTGGCCCTGTTGACCGAGGCGGCACCGTGGCCGGAGGGCGAGCGGGTGCGCAGGGCGGCTGTCTCCTCGTTCGGCATCAGCGGAACGAACGTCCACGCCATCCTCGAACAGGCCCCCGCCGAAGCGCCGAGCGCGTCCGGCGGCCACGACCGGGTCCTGGAAACGGCCCCGGCACCGGCGGACGTGCTGCCGTGGACGCTGTCGGCGAAGACGCCCGAGGCCCTGCGCGACCAGGCTGCCGCCCTGCGGACCTGTCTCGACGGCCGTGAGGACCTCGCTCCTGCCGACATCGGGCTGTCGCTGGCCACCACTCGGTCCGCGTTCGAGCACCGTGCCGTGCTGATCGGCGGTGAGGGGTGCGAGCTGCTGTCCGCGGTGGACGCGCTGGTGCGGGACACCCCCTCGGAGAACGTGGTGCGCGGCACCGCGGTGAGCGGCGCCGAGACCGTGTTCGTTTTTCCCGGCCAGGGGGCGCAGTGGGCTGGGATGGCGGTGGAACTCATGGACTCCTCACCGGTGTTCCGCGAGCGGATCCACGCGTGCGACGCGGCGCTCGGATCCGTCGTGGACTGGTCGCTCCTGGACGTCCTGCGGTGCACCCCCGGCGCGCCGACGCTGGAGCGGGTCGATGTGGTGCAGCCGGCGCTGTTCGCGGTGATGGTCTCACTCGCCCGGCTCTGGGAGTCCCACGGCGTGCGCCCCAGCGCGGTGATCGGGCACAGCCAGGGCGAGATCGCCGCGGCCTGTGTGGCGGGTGGGCTCTCGCTGGAGGACGCCGCGAGGATCGTCGCCCTGCGCAGCCGGGCGCTGACCGAGATCTCCGGTCTGGGCGGCATGGTGTCGGTGGCGCTGTCGGCCGAGCGGGTACGGCAGTTGCCGTGCTGGGACGAGCGCCTGGACATCGCGGTGGTCAACGGGCCGTCGTCGGTGGTCGTCTCCGGGGAACAGCGGGCGCTGGAGGAGGTGCTGGCCGCCTGCGCCACCGAGGGTGTGCGGGCCAAACAGATCCCGGTGAGTTACGCGGCGCACTCCGCGCAGGTCGAGACGATCCGTGAGCGGCTGCTGGAGGAGTTGCGCGGGATCGAGCCCCGGCGCGGCGATGTCCCCTTCTACTCGACGGTGAGCGGGGAGCTCCTGGACACCCGTGAGCTGGACGCCGAGTACTGGTACCGCAACCTGCGGGAACCCGTCCAGTTCGAGCGGGCGATGGGGACGGCCCTGAAGAAGGGGCACACGCTCCTGGTCGAGGTCAGCCCGCACCCCGTGCTGAGTGTCGGTGCCCAGGAAGCCGTCGAGACGTTCGGCGGGTCCGGTGCGGTGGTGGGGTCGTTGCGGCGCGAGGACGGCGGTCCCCGGCGCTTCTTGACCTCGCTCGCGCAGGCGTACGTCCTCGGGGCCTCGGTGGACTGGCGGACCGTCTTCGCCGGATCCGGTGCGGCGCGGGTCGATCTGCCGACCTACGCCTTCCAGCACCAGCGGTACTGGCTGACGGCGTCCGCCCCGCAGGCAGTGACCGTGCCGGGCGACGACCCGGAACGACGGTTCTGGAACATGGTGGAACGCGGCGACGAGCAGGAGTTGGCCGCCGAGATCGGGGCCGGGGAACCGGACGCTCTGCGGGCGCTGCTGCCGGCGCTGACCGCGTGGCGCCGCCGGCAGCGCGAACATGCCGCCGCCGACTCCTGGTCCTACCGGATCGCCTGGCAGCCGTTGCCGAAGGTTCCGGCGGGCGTCCTGTCCGGCCGGTGGTTGGTGGTCGTCCCTGAAGGCGTCGAGCACGAGCGGCTGACAGCGGCCGTCGTGGAGACCCTGGACAGGAGCGGCGCGCAGGCGGTCTCGCTGGTGGTGCCGGCGGGGATCGGCCGCCAGGAGCTGGCGCAACGGCTGCGGTCCGTGGCCTCGGAAGGGCCGGAACCTGCCGGGGTGCTGGCGCTGCCGGGGCCGGACGCGGGGCCGGTGCTCCCTTCGGCGTCCGCGCACCTGGACGCCGTCCTGACGCTGCTCCAGGCCCTCGGGGACGCCGGGATGTCCGCCCGGTTGTGGTGCGTGACCCGGGGTGCGGTGACGGCCGGCGCCGGTGATTCGGTGACCAGGCCCGAGCAGACCCAGATCTGGGGGCTCGGCCGGGTCGCGGCGGTGGAGTTCCCCCAGCGGTGGGGCGGCCTGGTGGATCTGCCCGAGCAGGAGGACAGCAGGGTCGTCGGGCGGCTGCCCGCCGTGCTGGCCGGTCCGGACGGCGAGAACCAACTCGCACTGCGGCCCTCGGGGGTGTACGTCTGCAGGCTGCTGCGCGCGCCCCGGCGGGACACCTCCGGCGCGGGGCGATGGACGCCCCGCGGCACCGTCCTCGTCACCGGCGGCACCGGTGCGCTCGGCGCACATGCCGCGCGCTGGCTGGCGGACAACGGGGCGGAGCGCCTCGTGCTGGTGAGCCGCAGCGGCCGGGAGGCGGCGGGCGCCGTCGAGCTGGAGGCGGAGCTGACCGGCCTCGGGGTCCAGGTCGACATCGTGGCCGGCGACGTCGCCGACTGCGGGACGCTCGCCGGGCTGCTGGCGGCGCTGGACGCGGACGGCGCCGGCGTCCGGGCGGTCGTCCACGCGGCCGGGGCGATCGAGAGCGTCCCGCTCGGCTCGCTGACCCCGCGGCGCTTCGCGGACGTGGTGCGGGCCAAGGCCGACGCCGCGCAGCACCTGCACGACCTCACGCGCGACCGGGACCTGGACGCGTTCGTACTGTTCTCGTCCGTCTCGGCGCTGTGGGGCAGCGCGGGCCACGGCGCGTACGCGGCGGCGAACGCCTTCCTGGACGGCCTGGCGGCCCACCGCCGGGCACAGGGGCTGGTGGCCGCCTCGGTGGTCTGGGGCCCGTGGGACGGCGGCGGCATGACGTCGCGCGACGGCCTGGACAAGGCGCTGGCCCGGCAGGGGATCAGGCTCATGGCACCGCGGCAGGCGGTCGAGAACCTGCGGCACTGCGCGCTCGACACGTCGTCACCGGTGATCACGGACGTGGTCTGGGAGACGTTCTTCGCGGCGTTCTCCGCGACGACGCCGAGCCGGCTGCTCACCGAACTGCCCGAGGTGCGCGACGCGCTGCGGGAGACGCGGCCGCAGGACGGCGCCCCGGCGGCGGGGACGCTGACGGAGCGGCTCGCCGGGCTGAGTCCGGGCCGGCGCAGGGAGGCCGCCGCCGCGCTCGCCCGCACCCAGGTGGCAACCGTCCTCGGACACGCCGACGAGAGCCAGGTCGGCGACCGCTCGCCGTTCAAGGACCTGGGCGTCGACTCCGTGATCGCGGTGGAACTGCGCAACCGGCTCCAGGACCACACCGGCCTGGGCCTGCCGGTCACCGTGGTGTTCGACCACCCGTCGCTGGAGAAACTGGCCGATTTCCTGGTGGCCACCGCTTTTCCGCAGGACGCCGGCGAATCCGCGGACACCGCCGCGGCGGCCGGCGAAAGGGACCGGGAACGTGCGAGGGAGATCCAGGAGGCGGAAGAACACATAGACGAACTGGACGTCGACGATCTGGTGCGGCTGATGCTCGGCGAGCAGTAGGCGAGCGGGAGACCGCACGCGAAACGACCGATTTTCCGAGGAAACCGATCTGTGAGGGGTCATGGCTACTTCGCCGGACAAGATCGTCGATGCCCTGCGCGCGTCCATGAAGGAGACGGAACGGCTCCGGCGGGAGAACGAGGACCTGGCCGCCGCGCGGCACGAGCCGATCGCCATCGTCGCCATGGGCTGTCACCTCCCGGGCGATGTGCGCAGCCCGGAGCAGTTCTGGCAGCTCATCGCGGCGGGCGGCGACGCCGTGTCCGAGTTCCCGGCGGACCGGGGCTGGGACCTCGACGCGCTGTTCGACCCGGCCCCGGACCGGCCCGGCACCATCTACACGCGCCACGGCGGTTTCCTCACCGACCTGGCCGGATTCGACGCGGAGTTCTTCGGGATCAGCCCCCGCGAGGCGGTGGCCATGGACCCGCAGCAGCGGCTGCTGCTGCAGACGTCGTGGGAAACGCTGGAGCGGGCCGGAATCGACCCGACGGCGCTGCACGGCAGCCGCACGGGCGTGTTCCTGGGAACGGCGTTCCAGGATTACGCGACGCGTGTCCGGCCGGCCGACCTCGGGGAGTACGAGGGGTACTTCCTGACCGCGGGGGCGGCGAGTGTGCTCTCCGGCCGCATCTCGTACACGCTCGGCCTGGAAGGCCCCGCGGTGACCGTCGACACCGCCTGTTCGGCGTCGCTGGTGGCGATCCACGCGGCGTGCCAGGCGCTGCGCCGGGACGAGTGCTCCCTCGCGCTGGCGGGCGGTGTCACCGTGATGACCACGCCCGCACAGCTGCAGGGCTTCAGCCGGCAGCGCGGGCTGTCCGCGGACGGGCGGTGCCGGTCCTTCGCGGCGGCGGCGGACGGCACGGGGCTGTCCGAGGGCGTCGGTGTCCTGCTGCTGGAGCGGCTGTCCGACGCCCGGCGGGCCGGCCACCGGGTCCTGGCCGTGGTGCGCGGCAGCGCGACGAACCAGGACGGTGCGAGCAACGGCCTCGCCGCGCCGAACGGCCCCTCCCAGCAGCGGGTGATCCGGCAGGCGCTGGCGGACGCGCGGCTGGCCCCGCAGGACGTCGACGCGGTCGAGGCGCACGGCACGGCCACCACCCTGGGCGACCCGATCGAGGCGCAGGCGCTCCTGGCCACGTACGGGCAGGACCGCGCCGAACCTCTGTGGCTGGGCTCGGTGAAGTCCAACGTCGGGCACACCCAGGCGGCTGCCGGGGTCGTCGGCGTCATCAAGATGGTGCTGGCGATGCAGCACGGCGTGCTGCCGCAGACCCTGCACGTCGACGAGCCGACGCCGCACGTGGACTGGTCGGCAGGGCACCTGGAACTGCTGACGCGGGCCGTCGACTGGCCGGACACCGGGCGGCCCCGGCGCGCCGGGGTGTCGTCCTTCGGGATCAGCGGCACCAACGCCCACGTGATCCTGGAGCAGGCGCCCGCCGCCGACTCCGCCCTTCCCCCGGCCGCCTCCGCTCCGCTCGGCGTGGTGCCGTGGGTGCTGTCCGCGCGGAGCCAGGACGCCTTGCGGGGCCAGGCGCGCGCGCTGCTGGCCTGGCTGGAGGAGCGCGGCCCGCTCGACCCTGCGGACGTCGGGCACGCGCTCGCCACCACGCGGGCGGCCCTGCCCCACCGGGCCGCCGTCGTCGCGGGCAGCGGCGACGAGCTGGTCCAGGGGCTGGCGGCGCTCGCCGAGGACCATCCCGATCCGAGGGTCGCCCCGGGCACGGTGACACCCGGGAAGCTCGGGTTCCTCTTCACCGGCCAGGGCAGTCAGCGGGCCGGGATGGGGCGTGAACTCCACGCGGTCTCACCGGTGTTCGCAGAGGCGTTCGACGCGGTGTGCGCGGCGCTGGACCCGCATCTGGAGCGGCCGCTGCGCGAGGTGGTGTTCGGGGCGCCGGACGCGGGCGCGCTGCTCGACCGGACCGAGTACACCCAGCCGGCGCTGTTCGCGCTGGAGGTCGCGCTCTTCCGGCTGTTCGCCCACTGGGGTGTCCACCCGGACCGGGTGGCGGGCCACTCCATCGGTGAGGTGGCCGCCGCCCACGTGGCCGGGGTGTTCTCGCTGGAGGACGCGGCGGCGCTGGTGGCGGCGCGGGGCCGGCTGATGCAGGCCCTGCCGGAGGGCGGCGCCATGGTCGCCGTCCAGGCGACCGAGGAGGAGGTGCTGCCGCTGGTGGCCCGGCACGCGGACCTGATCGGCCTGGCCGCGGTGAACGGCCCGTCCTCCGTGGTGGTCTCCGGGGAGGCCGGGGCCGTGCGTCGGGTCGCCGCGCACTTCGCCGCCGAGGGGCGCAAGACGAAGGAGCTGACGGTCAGCCACGCCTTCCACTCGCCGCTCATGGACGCCATGCTGCCGGAGTTCCGCAGGGTCGTCGGCGGGCTGTCCTTCCACTCCCCCGTTCTGCCGGTCGTGTCGGCGCTGACCGGCGAGGAGATCACGGGCGAGGAGATCCGCGATCCGGAGTACTGGGTCCGGCACGCCCGGGGGACCGTGCGGTTCGCGGACGCGCTGCGGGTCATGGAGGCCGGGGGTGTCCGCACCTTCCTGGAACTGGGCCCCGAGGGCGTGCTGTCGGCCATGGGCCGAAACACGCTCACCGCGCCGGACTCCGACCTGGCGCCGGCGCTGCGCTCGGACCGAGGCGAGGAACTCGCCCTCACCACCGCGCTGGCCCGGCTGCACACCCGTGGTGTCCCGGTCGACTGGACGGCGTTCTACGTCACGAGCGGCGCACGGCCGTGCGACCTGCCCACCTACGCCTTCCAGCTGCGCCGCTACTGGATGGACGCGCCGGCGCCGTCGGCCGCCATCGGTTCCGCGGGGCTCGCCGCGGCCGGTCATCCGCTGCTCGGCGCGGTGGTGTCCCTCGCCGACGACGAACTGGTCCTCACCGGACGGCTCTCGACGGCCGGCCACGGCTGGATCGCCGATCACCAGGTGTTCGGCCGGGCGCTGCTTCCCGGCACCGCCTTCCTCGAACTGGCCCTGCACGCCGGGGAACGGGCCGGCTGCGAGCAGGTGGAGGAACTGACGTTCCACACGCCTCTCGTGCTGCCCGGACAGGGCGCGGTCGACCTGCGGGTGCGGGTGGGCGCCGTGGACGAGTCCGGACGGCGGTCGCTGGACGTGCGTTCCCGGCCGGACGGCGCGGCGGACGACGAGCCGTGGACCCCGCACGCCACCGGCGTCCTCGCACGGACGGGCGCCCCCACACCCGAGGACCTGGCCGTGTGGCCCCCGCACGGCGGGGAGGCGGTGGACGTCACCGGGCTCTACCCCTCGATGGCGGAGACCGGCCTGGAGTACGGGCCGGTGTTCCAGGGGCTGCGGGCGGCCTGGCGGCGCGGAGACGAGCTGTTCGTGGAGGCCGGTCTGCCGGACGGTGCCGGGGCCGAAGAGTTCGGCGCGCATCCCGCGCTGCTCGACTCGGCCCTGCACGGGGTCGCGCTGGGTGTCGTGCTCCCCGGCTGGGACCGGGCCCTGCTGCCGTTCGTCTGGCGCGGTGTCACCCGGCACGCCGTCGGCGCCGCGAGCCTGCGCGTGCGGCTGGCGCCGGCGGGTGAGGACGCGGTCTCCGTGGTGGCCTGGGACGAGACGGGTGCGCTCGTGCTGTCGGCCGACGCGCTGGTGCTGCGCCCGGCGTCCCGCGACCGGATCGACGGGGCCGGGAGCGCCGTGCACGACCGGCTGTTCCGGACGGACTGGGAGACACGCGCGGCGCCGACGGCCCGTGGCGCGGCGTCGGACTGGGCGGTCGCGGGCGCGGGCGCGGGGGATCTGGCCGCGCGGCTGGGCGGTGCGCCCGCCGGGGTGCACCGGGATCTGGCCGCGCTGTTGCGGGCGGGCGAGGCAGGCGGGCGGGTCCCCGACGTGGTGCTGGTGCCCTGCCGCGCCGACGGCCCGCCCGCGTCCGACGACGCGGACGCGGTGCGGTCGGCCGCTCACCGGGCACTCGGGCTCGTGCAGGCGTGGCTGGCCGACGAGCGGCACGCCGGCAGCCGGCTGGTCCTCATGACGGAGCGTGCTGTCGCCGTGGAGGCGCAGGACGTGCCGGATCCGGCGCACAGCGCCGTCTGGGGTCTGGTGCGCACGGCCCAGTCGGAGTACCCCGGCCGGTTCGTCCTGGCCGACGTGGACGGGCGGGACGCCTCGTACGGCGCGCTGGCCGAGGCCGTCGCCTCCGGAGAGCCGCAGCTCGCCCTGCGTGACGGCGAGTTCAAGGTCCCCCGCCTGGTCCGGCTGCGCCCGCAGGACACGCTGTCCGTACCGGCGGCGCCCGCCTGGCGGCTGGACTCCGGCGGCGGGACCCTGGACGGTCTCGCTCTGGTCCCTCACCCGGAGGCCGAACAGCCGCTGGGCCCCGGTCAGGTGCGGGTGGCGGTGCGCGCGGCCGGGCTGAACTTCCGTGACGTGCTGAATGCCCTGGGCATGTACCCGGGAGAGGCCGGGCCGCTCGGGGTGGAGGGCGCCGGGGTGGTCACGGAGGTGGGGTCCGCCGTCACGTCGGTGGCACCCGGCGACCGGGTCCTCGGTATGGTCTTCGGCGGGATCGGCCCGGTCGCCGTGACCGACGAGCGCATGGTCGCCAGGATCCCGGACGGCTGGTCCTTCCCGCAGGCGGCGTCCGTGCCGGCCGTCTTCCTGACCGCGTACTACGCGCTGTCCGCCCTCGCGGAACTGCGCCCCGGGCAGTCGGTGCTGGTGCACGCCGCGGCCGGCGGCGTCGGCACGGCCGCCGTCCAGCTGGCCCGGCACCTGGGCGCCGAGGTGTACGCGACCGCCAGTCCGGCGAAGTGGGACGCGCTGCGGGCGATGGGCCTGGACGAGGGGCACATCGCTTCGTCCAGGACGCTGGAGTTCGAGGAGAAGTTCCGGCGCACCAGCGGGGGCCGTGGCATGGACGTCGTCCTGGACTCCCTGGCGGGGGAGTTCGTCGACGCGTCCTTGCGGCTGCTGGCCGCGGGGGGCCGGTTCCTGGAGATGGGCAAGACCGACATACGGGACCCCGAGGTGATCGCGGCCGCGTACGACGGGGTGCGCTATCAGGCGTTCGACCTGGTCGACGCGGGGCCGGACGGCATCCGGGCGATGCTGACGGACCTGATGGGGCTGTTCGGGCGCGGTGTGCTGCGCCTGCCGCCCGTGACCGTGTGGGACGTCCGCCGTGCGGCCGAGGCGTTCCGGTACCTCAGCCAGGCACGGCACGTCGGCAAGGTGGTCGTGACGGTGCCGTCGGGATTCGATCCGCAGGGGACGGTGCTGATCACCGGGGGGACCGGCGCGCTCGGCTCGGCGGTGGCCCGCCGACTGGTGGAGCGGCACGGCGTGCGGCACCTGCTGCTGGTCGGCCGCCGGGGTGCCGGGGCACCGGGCGCGGACAGCCTGGTGGCGGACCTCACCGCACGGGGAGCCGAGGTGACGGTGGCGGCGTGCGACCTCACCGACCGCGCCGCGCTGGAGCACCTGTTCGGCTCGGTCCCGGCGGCCCACCCGCTGACCGGTGTCGTGCACACGGCCGGGGTGCTGGACGACGGCGTCCTCGGGTCCTTGACGCCCGAGCGGCTGGACACCGTCCTGCGCCCCAAGGCGGACGCGGCGCTGCATCTCGACGAGCTCACCCGGGACGCGGATCTGGCCACGTTCGTCCTGTTCTCCTCGACGGCCGGGGTGCTCGGCGGGGCGGGGCAGGCGAACTACGCGGCGGCGAACGTCGTCCTGGACTCGCTGGCGAGCCGGCGCCGGGCCGCGGGTCTGCCCGCCGTCTCCCTGGCCTGGGGGCCGTGGGAGGACTCCGGCAGCATGCTCGGCGGGCTCGGCGAGGTGGACCGGGCCCGGCTCGGCCGCACCGGTCTGGTGCCCCTGTCGGACGACGAGGGCCTGGAGCTCTTCGACGCGGCCGTCGCGGCGGGCGAGGCCGCCGTCGTCCCGGCCCGGGTGGACGTCTCGGTGCTGCGCCGGGCGGCGGGCGACGAGGTCCCGTACATGCTGCGGGACCTCGCCAGGACACCGAAGCGGCGGGGGGGGGGGGGCGCGGCCCCGGCCCCCCCCGCCCGCGGGGGGGCGCGCCCCCCCGCCCCCCCGGCCCCGGGCGCGGGGCGGCCCCCGCAGCCGGCCCCACGGGCCGCCC
>NZ_JBHWGD010000015.1:40912-92591 GCF_042733235.1 Kitasatospora sp. NPDC059722 | reverse complement strand
GGGGGCGCGGGGGGGGCGGGGGGGCGCGCGCGCTCCGAGCGTCTCGCGGGGCCCGCGGCCCCCGGGGGGGGGGGGGGGGGGGCGGGGGGCGGCCCCCCCCCCCCCCCCCCGCGGCCGGCGGGCTGCAGAACCGGCTGGCCACCGTGTCCGAGGCCGAGGGCGACCAGCTGCTCCTCGACCTCGTGCGCACCCACGCGGCGACGGTGCTCGGGCACACCGACCCCACCCGGGTCACCCCCGACGCGACGTTCAAGGAGGCGGGCTTCGACTCGCTGACCGCCGTCGAACTGCGCAACCGCCTCAGCGGTGCCACCGGGAAGCAGCTGTCGTCGACCCTGATCTTCGACCATCCGACGCCGGTCCTGCTGGCCCGGCATCTGCTGGCCGGACTACGGGGCACCGAGGCGGCCGTCGCCGCCGTGCCGGGCGCCGCGCCCGGGGACGATGAGCCGATCGCGATCGTGTCGATGAGCTGCCGCTACCCCGGTGGCATCGCGAGCCCGGAGGACCTGTGGCGGCTCGTCGCCGACGAGGCCGACGTGGTCACCCCGTTCCCCGCCGACCGTGGCTGGGACGTGGACGCGCTGTACGACCCGGACGGCGTGCGGCCGGGGACGACGTACGTGCGCGTGGGCGGGTTCCTCGACGACGCCGCACGGTTCGACGCCGAGCTGTTCGGGATCAGCCCGCGTGAGGCCCTCGCCATGGACCCTCAGCAGCGACTGCTGCTGGAGACCTCCTGGGAGGTGCTGGAGCGGGCCGGCGTCGCCCCGACGTCCCTCAAGGGAAGCCCGGTGGGGGTGTTCGTCGGAGCCGCGTCCCAGGGGTACCCCTCCGATCCGCGCCAGGCCCCCGAGGAACTGGGCGGCTATCTCCTGACCGGGAGCACGGCGAGTGTCATGTCCGGCCGGATCGCCTACGCCCTCGGCGTCGAGGGTCCCGCGCTGACCATCGACACCGCCTGCTCCTCGTCCCTCGTGGCGCTGCACATGGCGGTGCAGTCCCTGCGGCGCGGCGAGTGCTCGCTCGCCATGGCCGGCGGGGCCGCCGTCATGGCGACCCCCGACATCTTCCTGGAGTTCAGCCGCCAGCGGGGGCTCTCCCCGGACGGCCGCTGCAAGGCGTTCGCGGCGTCCGCCGACGGCACCGGCTGGGGCGAGGGCGTCGGCATGCTCCTGCTGGAGCGGCTGTCGGACGCGCGGCGAAGCGGCCACCCCGTCCTGGCGGTCGTCCGCGGCTCCGCGGTCAACTCCGACGGCGCCAGCAACGGCCTGACCGCGCCGAACGGCCCCTCCCAGCAGCGGGTGATCCGGCGCGCCCTCGCCGACGCCCGCCTGTCGGCCGGTGACGTCGACGTGGTGGAGGCGCACGGCACCGGCACGAAGCTGGGCGACCCGATCGAGGCACAGGCGCTGGCGGCGACGTACGGGCGCGAGCGGGAGCCGGACCGCCCGCTGCGCCTGGGCTCGGTGAAGTCCAACATCGGGCACACGCAGGCCGCCGCGGGGATCGCCGGTGTCATCAAGATGGTGGCGGCGATGAAGCACGGGGTGCTGCCCCGGACGCTGCACGTCGACCGGCCCACCCCCGAGATCGACTGGTCGCAGAGCGGGCTGTCGCTGATGGCCGAGGCCGAGCCGTGGCCCGAGACCGGCCGGCCGCGCCGGGCCGCGGTCTCCTCCTTCGGCATCAGCGGGACCAACGCCCACGTGATCATCGAACAGCCCCCGTCCGCGGCCGGCGAGCCCCGCGCCGACGGCCCCGCGCCGGATGCGCCGGCGGCTGTGCCCTGGCCCCTGTCCGGGAGGACCGCCGAGGCGCTGCGCGCGCAGGCCCGTCGGCTGCTCTCCCACCTCGCCGGCGATCCCGGGTTCGACGTGGCGGGCGTCGGCCGTTCCCTGGCCACGACCCGTGCCCTGCTCGGTCACCGCGCCGTCGTGGTCGGGGACGGGCGGCAGTCCCTGCTGGAGGGGCTGGCCGCGCTGGCCGAGGGCCGTGACCGGGACTCGGTCGTCGTGGGCGAGGCACAGACACGCGGGAAGACGGTGTTCGTCTTCTCCGGCCAGGGGTCGCAGTGGCCGGGCATGGCTTCGGAACTCCTCGACGGCAGCGAGGTGTTCGCCGCCCGGATCCAGGAGTGCGAGGCCGCCCTCGCCCCCTTCGTGGACTGGTCGCTGACGGGTCTGCTGCGCGGCGCGGGCGACGCGCCGTCCCTGGACCGGGTGGACGTCGTGCAGCCCGCGCTGTTCTCGGTCATGGTGTCCCTGGCCGCCCTGTGGCAGTCCCTGGGGGTCCGGCCGCACGCGGTGATGGGGCACAGCCAGGGGGAGATCGCCGCCGCCTGCGTGGCCGGGGCGCTGACGCTCCAGGACGCGGCCCGCGCGGTGGCCCTGCGCAGCAAGGCCCTGGCCGCGATGTCCGGCCGGGGCGGCATGGTGTCCGTCGCTCTGGGCGAGGACGACGTGTCCGCCCTGCTGGCCCGGTGGGAGGACCGGCTGTCCGTCGCCTCGGTCAACGGCGCGTCGTCCACGGTCGTCGCCGGTGATCCGCGGGCCCTGGAGGAGCTGGTGGCGCGCTGCAAGGCCGACGGGATCCGGGCGAGGACGCTGCCGGTGGACTACGCCTCGCACTCGCCGCAGGTCGAGCAGGTCCGGGAGCAGTTGCTGCGGGACCTGGCGCCCCTCTCCCCGATGCCTTCGGACGTCCCCTTCTACTCCACGGTCACCGGCACGGAGCTGGACACCACGCAGCTCGACGCCGCGTACTGGTACCGCAACCTCCGGGAGACGGTCCGGCTGGAACAGGTGACGCGCCTCCTCCTCGACGACGGGTTCGACGTCTTCGTCGAGGCCAGTCCGCACCCCGTCCTGTCGGTGGCGATCCAGGAGACCATGGACGCCGCGAACGCTCCGCACGCAGTGGCGGTGGGTTCGCTGCGCCGCGACGACGGCGGACTGCGGCGCTTCCTCACCTCGGCCGCGCAGCTGCACGTCGGCGGCACACCGGTGGACTGGCCGGGTACCTTCCCGGGGCGCGTCGGGCTGATCGAGCTGCCGACCTACCCGTTCGGGGGCGAGCGGTACTGGCTGCGGCGCTCCGGCGGGCCGGCCGACGTCACCTCGGCGGGTCTGGGGCGCAGCTCGCACCCGGTGCTCAGCGCCGTGGTCACCCTGCCCAGCCCGGCCGGCACGGTCCTGACCGGTCGGCTCTCGGCGCGGGCACAGCCCTGGCTCGCGGACCACACGGTGCTGGACACGGTCCTCTTCCCGGGCACCGGGCTCGCCGAGCTGGTCCTGCGCGCGGCGCAGGTCACCGGCTGCGGCACGGTCGAGGAGCTCACGCTCCTGGAGCCGCTGATCGTCGAGCGGGACGGCGGCGTCCAGCTGCGGGTGATGGTCGAGGAACCGGACGAGACCGGGCGCCGGTCGGTGGAGGTGCACTCGCGGCCGGAGAAGGCCGATGAGTCCGGTGAAACTGGTGAGTCCGGCGAGAACACTCCGTGGCTGCGGCACGCCGTCGGTGTGCTCGGCGTCCACGGCGGCACGCCTGCGGCGCCGGTGGCCGAGTGGCCGCCGGCGGGCGCCGAGCCGGTGGAGCTGGACGGCGGGTACGCGGTGCTCGCGGCGGCCGGACTCGGCTACGGACCGGCGTTCCAGGGGCTGCGCGCGGTCCGGCGGCACGGGCGGGACCTCTTCGCCGAGGTGAGCCTTCCCGACCAGGACCAGGCCCGGAACTACGGGGTGCACCCGGCGCTGTTCGACGCCGCGCTGCACGCGGTCGTCCTGGGCGGCCTGGTGGCCCACTCCGGTGACCCGCTGCTGCCGTACGCCTGGAAGGGCGTCACCCTGCACTCCGCGGGGGCGGCGGCGCTGCGGGTGCGGCTGTCGGCGACGGGCCCGGACACCGTGTCGCTGACGGCGACCGACCTGTCCGGCGCGCCGGTGCTCTCGGTCGATTCGCTGATGGTGCGGCCCGTGTCGCCGAGACGCCTGGAGAACGCGCGCGGCGGGCGCCGCCGTTCGCTGTTCCGGATCACCGGCGAACAGCTCGCCCTCCCGGCGGCCCCGGCCTTTGCGTCGGGCGCCTGGGCCGTGCTGGAACCGGGTGGTGTGGAGCTGGCGGCCGTCGTGGAGCCGTCCGGCACGCGGTGGGACGGGTACGACGACCTGGACGCGCTGGCCGGCGCCGTCGCCTCGGGGGCCGTGCTGCCCGAGGTGGTCCTGGTGCCGTGCTGGGACGGCACCCGGCGAGACACCGGCCGGGCCGAGGACGTGCGGGAGGCTGTGCACCGCGCGCTCGCGCTGGCGCAGGGCTGGCTTGCCGACGAGCGGTTCGCCGCGTCGCGGCTGGTCTTCGTCACCCGGCACGCCGTGTCGGTGGGCGAGGACGCGCCGCACGATCTTGCGCACGCCCCGCTGTGGGGCCTGCTGCGGTCGGCGCAGTCGGAGCACCCCGGCCGGTTCGGCTTGCTGGACGTCGACGGCGACGACGCGTCGCTGCGGGTGCTGCCGGCGGCGCTGTTGTCGGGCGAGGCCCAGGTGGTGGTGCGGCGGGGCGTGGTGCACACGCCCCGTCTCACCCGCGTCCCGGCGGACGCCGCGGGGACGGGCGACGGGCCGCGCTTCACACCCGGCGGCACGGTGCTGATCACCGGCGGGACGAGCGGGCTCGGCGCGCTGGTCGCCCGCCATCTGGTGGCCCGGCACGGTGTGAGCGACCTGCTGTTCACCAGCCGCAGCGGTCGCGGGGCGGCGGGTGCGGCCGAGCTGGAGGAGGAACTCACCGCTCAGGGTGCCCGGGTGACGGTGGCGGCCTGTGACGTGGCCGACCGGGACGCGCTGGCGGCGACGCTGGCACGGATCCCCGCAGACCGTCCGCTGACGGCGGTGGTCCATGCCGCCGGTGTCCTGGACGACGGCGTCCTCACGTCGCTGACGCCCGAGCGGGTCGAGCGGGTGCTGCGGCCGAAGGTGGACGGCGCGCTGAACCTGCACGAACTGACCCGGGACGCGGACCTGTCGGCCTTCGTGCTCTTCTCCTCGGCCGCCGGCGTGCTGGGCACCGCGGGACAGAGCGGATACGCGGCGGCGAACACGTTCCTGGACGCGCTCGCGCACAGTCGGCGGGCCGAAGGGCTGGCGGGGACGTCCCTGGCGTGGGGCATGTGGGAGCAGCGCAGCGGGCTCACCGGCGGCCTGTCGGACCAGGATCTGCGGCGGATGGCGCGTTCCGGGGTCGGGCAGCTCCCCACTGATGAAGGTCTGGCGCTGTTCGACGCGGCGCTCGACGCCCCGGACCCGCTGCTGGTGCCGATGAGGCTCGACCCGGCGGCGATGCTCGCCGAGGGCGAACCGGAGCTGGTGCCCGCGGTGCTGCGCGCGCTGGTCCCGGTCCGGCGGCGCCCCGGCGGTGCGGGCGCGGACGACGGCCTGCCGTTCGCCGACCGGGTGGCCGCGCTCCCCGCCGAGGAGCTGGACCGGGCGTTCTTGCACCTGGTGCGGCAGCAGGCGGCCACGGTCCTGGGGCTCGCCTCCCCGGACGCCGTGCAGGGCGGCCGGGGCTTCCTCCAGATGGGGTTCGACTCCCTGACGGCGGTCGAACTGCGCGGCCGGCTCGGTGCGGCCACCGGGCTGCGGCTGCCGACGACGCTGATCTTCGACCACCCCACGCCCGAACAGACCGCCCGCCACCTGCGGGAGCGGCTCTTCCCGGACGAGCGGGAACTCACCGGCCCCGAGGCCGAGGAGCAGATGGTGCGCGAGGCCTTGGCCGCGATCCCGGTGGCCCGGTTGCGCCGGGCCGGTCTGCTCAGGGCCCTGCTCGGGCTCGCCGCGCAGGACAACGGGACAAAGCCGCCGGCGGGCGGCGCGGCGCGAGAGTTCGACGACATGGACGTCGACGACCTCGTGCGGGCGGCCTTCGACGGGGAGAGGTCCTGATCGTGGCCGCGTTGAGCGAATGGGACGGACAGGACGGACAGGACGGATGGAGGGATCATGACCGCATCGCCTGAAGCGGTGGTCGAGGCCCTGCGGGCTTCGCTGAAGGAGAACGAGCGGCTCAGGAACGCCGTGCAGGCCGCGGTCGAGCCGGTGGCGATCGTCGGGATGAGCTGCCGGTACCCGTCCGGTGTCGATTCTCCCGAGAAACTGTGGGACCTGGTCCTGGAGGGCCGGGACGCGGTGTCGGGGTTTCCCGGCGACCGCGGCTGGGATCTGGCGTCACTGTTCGCCGCCGACCCCGACCAGCCGGGAACCTCGTACACGCGGGAAGGCGGGTTCCTGTACGACGCCGCGGAGTTCGACGCGGGGTTCTTCGGTATCTCGCCGCGTGAGGCCCTCGCCATGGACCCGCAGCAGCGGCTGCTGCTGGAGACGTCCTGGGAGGCCGCCGAGCGGGCCGGCATCGACCCGCTGTCGTTGCGCGGCAGCAGGACCGGGGTCTTCGCCGGTGTGATGTACCACGACTACGGCTCCCGGCCGGGCCTGGCGTCCGAGGAGGCGGAGGGCTACCTCGGCACGGGCAGCGCGGGCAGCGTCGCCTCCGGCCGGATCTCCTTCACGCTGGGCCTTGAGGGGCCCGCCGTGACGGTGGACACGGCGTGCTCGTCGTCGCTGGTGGCCCTGCACCTGGCGGTCCAGGCGCTGCGCCGGGGCGAGTGCTCGCTGGCCCTGGCCGGCGGTGTGACAGTGATGTCGACCCCGTCGACGTTCGTGGAGTTCAGCCGTCAGCGCGGGCTCGCCCCGGATGGGCGCTGCAAGTCCTTCGCCGACTCCGCGGACGGGGCCGGGTGGAGCGAGGGCGCCGGGGTGCTGCTCCTGGAGCGGCTGTCGGACGCCCACCGCAACGGACGCCGTGTCCTTGCCGTGGTGCGCGGCAGCGCGGTGAACCAGGACGGCGCGAGCAGCGGGTTGACGGCGCCGAACGGGCCGTCGCAGCAGCGGGTGATCCTGCAGGCCCTCGACGACGCGGCGCTGTCGGCCGCGGACATCGACATGATCGAGGGGCACGGCACGGGCACGCCGCTCGGCGACCCGATCGAGGCGCAGGCGATCCTCGCGGTCGCCGGCCATGACCGTGAACGCCCGCTGTGGCTCGGCTCCGTGAAGTCGAACATCGGCCACACCCAGGCCGCGGCGGGCATCGCCGGGGTCATCAAGACGGTGCAGGCGTTACAGCACGGTGTGCTGCCCGGGACCCTGCACGTCGACGAGCCCTCGACCCGGGTGGACTGGTCGGCCGGGGCGGTGGAGCTGCTGACCGAGACCCGGGACTGGCCCGACCCCGGGCGCCCGCGCCGCGCGGGGGTGTCGTCCTTCGGCATCAGCGGCACCAACGCGCATGTGATCGTGGAGGAGGCCCCGGACAGCGGCGGGGGCGGCGACGAGCGCCCGCCCGAGGCCGAGGGCGTCCCGCTACCGTGGCTCGTGTCGGCCCGCGGCGAGGAAGCGCTGCGGGCCCAGGCCGGGCGGCTGGGCCGGTACGTGGAGGACGGCCCTGCCCTGCGCCTCGCCGACGTGGCGTACTCACTGGCCACGACGCGGTCGGCCTTCGACCACCGCGCGGTCGTCGTCGCGGCGGACCATGCCGAGCTGGTGCACGGCCTCGGCCGCCTCGCCGAGGGCGAGGTGCCCGCCTCGGGCGCACGCGGCACGGTGTCCGACGGCAAGCTGGCGTTCCTGTTCACCGGTCAGGGCGCGCAGCGGGTGGGCATGGGACGGGACCTGTACGCGCGGTATCCGGTGTTCGCCGACGCCTTCGACGCGGTCTGCGCCGAACTGGACCGGCATCTCGGCCGGCCGCTGCGCGACGTGGTCTTCGGCGGCCCCGGCACCGAGGGACTGCTCGACGAGACGGTCTGGACCCAGCCTGCGCTGTTCGCGGTCGAGATCGCCTGGTACCGGCTGGTGGAGTCGTGGGGTGTGCGCCCTGATCTCGTGTCCGGCCACTCCGTCGGCGAGCTGGCCGCGGCGCACGTCGCGGGGGTGCTGTCGCTCGCGGACGCGGCCACCCTGGCCGCGGCCAGGGGCCGGCTGATGCAGGCGCTGCCGCGAGGAGGCGCGATGACGGCGGTGCAGGCGTCCGAGGAGGAGGTGGCGCCGCTGCTGGCACAGCGGCCCGGGCGTGCCGGGCTCGCGGCGGTGAACGGCCCCGCCTCGGTGGTGGTTGCCGGTGACGAGGACGCCGTCGCGGAGGTGGCGGCGCACTTCGCCGGCCGGGGACGGAAGACGCGGCCGCTGCGGGTGAGCCACGCGTTCCACTCGCACCGGATGGACGCGATGACCGAGGACTTCGCCGCCGTGGTGCGGACCGTGTCCCTGCACGCTCCGCGGATCCCGGTGGTGTCCGCGCTGACCGGCACCGTGGTGGCGGCCGGGGACCTGTGCACCCCCGAGTACTGGGCGCGGCACGCGCGGGACACCGTCCGGTTCCTCGACGCGGTCCGCGCCCTTCAGGCCGAGGGCGTCACCACGTTCCTGGAACTCGGTCCGGACGCCGTGCTCGCCGCACTGGGCCAGGAGTGCGCCGACGGCGGCGACCTCGACTTCACGGCGGTCTCGCACCGGGACGAGCCCGAGCTGCGGACCCTGCAGGCCGCGCTGGGACGGCTGCACGTACGGGGCGTCGGGGTGGACTGGGCGGGCGTGCTCGCCGGCACCGACGCCCGGACGGTGCCGCTGCCCACCTACGCCTTCCAGCGCCGGCGCCACTGGCTGGAGGCCGCGGGCGGTGACGGGGCCTCGGCCCGGGTCGACGATCACCGCTACCGCGTCGACTGGGCGCCGCTGCCCGCG
The DNA here is from genome assembly GCF_042733235.1 of Kitasatospora sp. NPDC059722. NCBI lineage: Bacteria > Bacillati > Actinomycetota > Actinomycetes > Kitasatosporales > Streptomycetaceae > Kitasatospora > Kitasatospora sp. NPDC059722. The sequence goes on along the minus strand of NZ_JBHWGD010000015.1, from coordinate 83,796 downwards.
CCCACCGCGCCCCGGGTGTCCGGCCGTTGGCTGGTCGTGTTGCCGGAGGGCGTCGCCTGCCCGGCGGACGAGCTGTCGGCGGCGCTCGGGCGCGCCGGGGCGGACGACGTCGTCCGGCTGAGCCTCGATGCCGTGACGGGGACCGACCGGACGGCTCTCGGCCGCCGGCTGCGCGAGGCCGCCGGGGAGCAGCCGTTCACGGGTGTGATGTCTCTCCTGGCCGTGGACGAGCGGCCCCTGCCGGACAGCTCTGCACTGACCTGCGGCCTCGCGGCGACGGTGGTGCTGGGGCAGGCGCTGGGCGACACCGGGACCGGCGCCCCGCTGTGGTGTCTCACCCAGGGTGCGGTGGCGGTCGGCCCCGACCCGGTGCGGCGCCCGGCGCAGGCGACCGTGTGGGGGCTGGGGCGGGTGGCGGCGCTCGAATGGCCGGACCGGTGGGGCGGCTTGGCCGATCTGCCGGAGTCGGTGGACGAGACCGCGCTGTCGCGCCTCGTGGCGGTCCTCGCCGAGCCGGGCGGCGAGAGCCAGCTGGCCGTGCGGGCCGATGGCGTCCTCGGCTGCCGGCTGGTGCGCTCCCCCTCGGCCGAGACGCCGGTGCGGCGCGTCTGGCAGGCCACGGGCAGCGTCCTGGTGACGGGGGGGACGGGCGGACTCGGCGCGCAGGTGGCGAGGTGGCTGGCCGGCCAGGGCGTCCCGCACCTGGTGCTGCTCAGCCGCCGGGGGCCCGCCGCGCCCGGCGCGGCTGGGCTGGAGGCCGACCTGCTCCGGCTGGGCAGCAAGGTGACCGTCGTGGCCTGCGACATCACCGACCGGGACGACCTGCGCCGGGTCGTCGAGTCGCTCCCCGAGGACCGTCCGGTCACCGCCGTCGTGCACGCGGCGGGCGCGGTCCAGGAGGAGAAACCGCTGGCGCGGTGCGACCTCGCCGAGATGGCCGAGGTGATGTCCGGCAAGCTCGCGGGGGCGAGGAACCTCGACGCCGTCTTCGACGGCTGCGGCCGGCCCCTCGACACGTTCGTCCTCTTCTCCTCCGGCGCCGGGCTGTGGGGCAACACCGGGCAGGCGGCGTACGCGGCGGCCAACGCGTTCCTCGACGCCCTGGCAAGCTTCCGCCGGGCACAAGGGCGCGCCGCGACCTCGGTCGCCTGGGGCGCCTGGGGCGGCGGCGGGATGGCCGCCGGGTCGGGCGAGCTGCTGCTGCGGCGCGGTGTCCCGCTGATGGCTCCGGAGACGGCCCTCGCGGGTCTGCGGGCCGCGCTCGACCGCGACGAGACCGCCACCGCCTTCGCCGCCGTCGACTGGGAGCGGTTCGCGCCCGCGTACGGCGCGTCCCGCTCGCGTGCGCTGCTGAACGACCTGCCCGACGCACAGCGCGTGCTGCGCGGCGACGCCGGGCCGGGGCGCGCCGGGGCGCTGCGGGAGCGGCTGGCGTCCATGTCCGGGGAGGAGCAGGAGCGGCTGCTGCTCGACCTGGTGCGCACCCACGCGGCTGCCGCCCTCGGCCACCGCGCGGCGCAGGACGTCCGCGCTGCGGCGACGTTCCAGGATCTCGGGTTCGACTCGATGGCTTCGCTGACGCTGCGCAGCCGACTCAACGAGGCCACGGGTCTGACCCTGCCGACGACCGTGGTCTTCGACCACGCCACCCCGGCCGCGCTGGCCCGGCACCTGCGCACGCAGGTCCTCCCCGAGGGCGTGCGGGCCGACGCGGTCCTCGCCGACGTGGACCGGCTGGAGACGGCGGTCGAGGCGATGGACGCCGACGACGAGACGCGCGCCCGTGTCGTCACGCGGCTGCGGACGCTGCTGTGGAAATGGGCCGAGCCCGGCCTCGTCACCGCCGGGGCGCCGGAGGAAGACGCCCTGATGCTGGCGACCGACGACGAGATGTTCGACATCGTCAACAAGGAGCTTGGGATCTCGTGACCAGCACTGAGGACAAACTTCGCCAGTACCTGAAACTCGTCACCACCGAGCTCCGCCAGACGCGGGCACTTCTGGAGCACGCCGAGCAGAAGGAGCACGAACCGGTCGCGATCGTGGGCATGGGATGCCGGTTCCCCGGGCACGTCGAGTCCCCGGAGGACCTGTGGCGCCTGGTCCGCGACGGGGCCGACGTGGTGTCCGGGTTCCCGCAGGGGCGCAACTGGGACGTGGAGGACCTGTACGACCCGGAGCCGGGCCGCCCCGGCAAGAGCTATGTGCGCACCGGCGGGTTCCTCGACGACGCGTCCGGTTTCGACGCGGAGTTCTTCGGGGTCAGCCCGCGCGAGGCGCTCGCGACGGATCCCCAGCAACGGTTGTGGCTGGAGGTCACCTGGGAGGCGTTGGAGCGGGCGGGCATCGATCCGGTGTCCCTGCGGGGCAGCAGGACCGCGGGCTTCGTCGGGATGACGCACCAGGGGTACGCCTTCCCCTCGCGCCTGGACCCGGACGACGAGGTCGCCGGCTACCGGCTGACCGGGAGCACTGCGGCCGTGGCCGCCGGACGGGCCTCCTACGTGCTCGGGCTGACCGGTCCCGCGGTGACCGTGGACACCGCCTGCTCGTCCTCCCTGGTGGCGCTGCACCTGTCGGTCAACGCGCTGCGCTCCGGGGAGTGTTCCCTGGCGCTGGCGGGCGGGGTGACCGTCATGTCCACCCCGAACGCCTTCGTGGAGTTCAGCCGGCAGCGCGGTATGGCCGCGGACGGCCGGTGCAAGCCGTTCGCCGCAGCCGCGGACGGCACCGGCTGGGGCGAGGGTGCTGGCGTCCTGGTGCTGGAGCGCCTGTCGGACGCGCAACGCCACGGCCACCCCGTGCTCGCGGTCATCAGGGGCTCCGCGGTCAACCACGCGGGTGCCGGGAACGGGCTGACGGCGCCCAACAGCCCGTCCCAGCAGCGGCTGATCCGTGAGGCGCTGGCGCAGTGCCGGCTGTCGCCGTCGGACGTGGACGCCGTGGAGGCGCACGGGACCGGGACCACGCTGGGCGATCCGATCGAGGCGCAGGCGCTTCTGGCGACGTACGGTCAGGACCGTTCCGGTGACCGGCCGCTGTGGCTGGGCTCGGTGAAGTCGAACATCGGCCACACCCAGGCCGCCTCCGGCGTCGCCGGTGTCATCAAGATGGTGATGGCCATGCGGCACGGCGTCCTGCCGCGCACCCTGCACGTCGACGAACCCACCCCGCACGTCGACTGGACGGCCGGCGCCGTCCGTCTGCTGACCGAGAACCGGGCCTGGCCCGACAGCGACCGCCCACGCCGCGCCGCCGTCTCCTCCTTCGGCGTCAGCGGCACCAACGCCCACGTCATCCTCGAACAGGCGCCCCCGGAAACCACCGTCACCGACGGGGACGAGCATGCGGCCCCGTCCGTCACGCGGACCCTGCCATGGATGGTGTCCGGCGCGAGCCGCGAGGCGCTGCGGGCGCAGGCGCAGCGTCTGGCCTTTTATGCCGACGCCCACCGCGAGGTGACCGACGCGGACATCGGCCGCTCCCTCGTGACGACCCGGGCGGTCTTCCCGCACCGGGCGGTGGTCGTCGGCTCCGGCAGGGACGAGTTCGTGCGGGCGCTGACGGCGCTGTCCCGGGGCGAGGAGTCCCCGGCGGTCGTCTCCGGCACTCCGCCGCGCGACGGGGAGGACGCCGGGGCCGGGCGGTGCCGGACCGTGTTCGTCTTCCCCGGCCAGGGCGCGCAGTTCGCCGGCATGGCCGTCGGCCTGCTGGACTCCTCCCCCGTCTTCCGGGACGCCCTGCGGGAGTGCGCCGACGCACTCGCGTCGCATGTGGACTGGTCGCTGCTCGACGTGCTGCGCGGGGCGGACGCCGGCTGGCTGGAGCGGGTGGACGTCGTCCAGCCCGCCCTGTTCGCGGTGATGGTGTCGCTGGCGGCCCTGTGGCGCTCGGTGGGCGTAGAGCCGGACGCCGTGGTGGGCCACTCGCAGGGCGAGATCGCCGCCGCCTGCGTGGCGGGAGCCCTCTCGCTCCAGGACGCGGCCCGCGTGGTGGCGGTGCGCAGCAAGGCGCTGCGGGCGCTGGCCGGGCGGGGCGCGATGGCCACCGTCGCGCTGGGCGAGGCCGAGGCCGGGGCTCTCGTCGGGCTGTGGGGGGAGCGGCTGTCCGTGGCCGCGGTCAACAGTCCCTCCTCGGTGGTGGTGTCCGGCGACGCGGACGCGCTGGAGGGCCTGATGGCCCGGTGCGCCGAGGACGGCGTGCGGGCGCGCCGCGTCCCGGTGGACTACGCCTCGCACTCCCCGCAGGTCGAGGAGGTGCGCGACGAGCTGCTGGAAGCGCTCGCCGGTGTCTCGCCCGCCTCCCCGCGCACGCCGTTCTTCTCGACGGTCACGGGCACCGCCCTGGGCGCCGGTGAGCTCGGGCCGGACTACTGGTACCGCAACCTCCGCCAGGTCGTGCGGCTGGCGGAGGTGACCGGGGAGCTGGCGAAGAGCGGTTACGACGTCTTCCTGGAGATGAGCCCTCACCCGGTGCTCACCGTCCCGCTCCAGGAGACCGTGGAGCACTCCGGGACGGACGGTGTGCTCGTCACCGGGTCGCTGCACCGGGACGACGCGGGGGCGGACGGTTTCCTCCGGTCGGCGGGCAGGCTGTACGCCCACGGGGCCGCGCTCGACTGGGCCCGGGTGTTCGCGGGCGGCGGGCGCCGGGTGGATCTGCCGACGTACGCCTTCCAGCGGCGCGGCTACTGGCTGGACGACCGTGGCGCGAGCGCGGACCTCTCGGCGACGGGCCTGTCCCCGGCCGGGCATCCGCTGGTCAAGGCGGTCGTCGCCGCCGCGACCGGGAACGGTCTGGTGCTCAGCGGACGGATATCGGTCCGTACGCAGCCGTGGCTCGCCGACCACGCCGTGCACGGCGCCGTCCTCCTGCCGGGCACCGCGTTCCTCGAACTGGCGCACCACGCCGGCCGGTTGCTGAACGCCGGGCGGGTGCGGGAACTGACCGTCCAGGCTCCGCTCCTCCTGTCCGGCGACGAGGCGGTGACCCTTCAGGTGGTGGCGGAGAGCGGGGACGAGGGCTGGTCCGTCACCGTGCACTCCCGGGTCGGGGACGACGAGCCCTGGACGCGGCACGCGACCGGTCTCCTCGTCGCCGAAGAGCCCGCCGCTCCGGTGGAGAGCGGGGCGTGGCCGCCTGCGGGCGCGGTCGCGGTCGACGTGGGCGGCCACTACGCCCGGCTGGCCGACCAGGGGTACGCGTACGGTCCCGCCTTCCAGGGGCTGCGGGCCGCCTGGCGGCTCGGGGACGCCGTCTTCGCCGAGGTGCGGCTGGACGAGGAGCACCTCTCCGACGCCGAGTCGTTCGGCCTGCACCCCGCGCTGCTGGACGCGGCCCTGCAGACCGTCGCGCTGACCGGCTCGGACGACGGCGAGGGGGCGGCGGCCCGGCTGCCCTTCTCGTGGAGCGACGTGTCCGTGCACGCGGCCGGGGCCGGCGCCCTGCGCGTACGGCTGGCGCCCGTGGGGCCGGACGCGGTGACGCTCACGCTCACCGACTCGTCCGGCAGCCCGGTGGCCTCGGTGGGTTCGCTGGCCCTGCGGCCGGTCGATCCCGCTCAGCTGGGCCCGGCCCGGCTGTCCCGGCACGACGGCCTGTCCCGGCACGACGGGCTGTTCCGCCTCGACTGGACCGCAGCGCCCGCCCGGCGGGCCGAACCACCCGCGCGGTGGGCGCTGGTGGGTGCCGTTCCCGGATACGAGGAGCCCTCGGACACGCCGTCGGCGGACCACCGCACCGAGGTGCGCCGGCACCGCGATCTGGCCGCCCTGGGCGAACACGTCCGTTCCGGTGCGGCGGAGCCCGAGGTCGTGGTGGCGTCCTGCGTCCCGGACTCCGCCGCCGGGTCCGCCGGCGGGGAGGGGTCCGTGCGGGAGACGGCGGGGCGGGCGCTGAGCCTGGTCCAGTCCTACCTCGCCGACGAACACCTCGCCTCGTCGCGGCTGGTCCTGGTGACCCGCGGCGCGGTCGCGGCACGGGAGCGGGACGTCCCGGACAGCGCGCAGGCGGCGGTCTGGGGCCTGGTGCGGACGGCTCGGACGGAACACCCGGACCGCTTCGTCCTGGTGGACGTGGACACCGGCCGCATCTCCCCCGAGCAACTGGCGGCGGCGCTGGCCACCGGGGAGGAACAGGTCGCCGTGCGCGCCGGCGAGGTCATGCTGCCCCGGCTGGCCGCGTCGGACGGGCCCGCGGAACAGCGCGGTGCGCGGCGGCCGTTCACCGGCGGAACCGTCCTGATCACCGGCGGCACCGGCATGCTCGGCGGCCTCGTCGCCCGCCACCTGGTCACCGCCCACGGGGCAGCGCGGCTGCTGCTGGTGAGCCGTCAGGGCCCGGCGGCCCCGGGTGCGGCGGAGCTGGTGTCGGAGCTGTCCGCGCTGGGGGCCGAGGCGGAGGTGGCGGCGTGTGACGTGGCCGACCGGGACGCCCTGGCGGCGACGCTGACCCGGATACCCGCCGATGCGCCGCTGACCGCGGTGATCCACACCGCCGGGGTCCTGGAGGACGCGGTGGTGACCTCCGTGACACCCGACCTGCTGAGCCGCGTCCTGCGCCCGAAGACCGACGCGGCCGAGCACCTCGACGCGCTGACCCGGGGGACGGACCTCTCCGCGTTCGTGCTGTTCTCGTCGGCGTCGGGGGTCCTCGGGACGGCCGGACAGGGGGCGTACGCCGCGGCGAACGCGGCCTTGGACGCGCTGGCACAGCGCCGCCGGGCGAGTGGCCTGCCCGCGCTGTCGCTGGCCTGGGGGTTCTGGGAGCGGCAGAGCGCGATGACCGGGCACCTGGCGGAGGCGGACCTGGCCCGGATCGCGCGTTCCGGGATGCGCCCCCTGTCGTCGCAGCAGGGCCTGGAACTCTTCGACAGGGCGCTGACGGCCGATGACGCGGTCCTGGTGCCCATGCGGCTCGACCCGGTGGCGCTGCGGGCGCGGGCCGCGTCCGGCGCGGTCCCACCGGTGCTGCGCGCGCTGGCCGGACCCAAGGCGGTGCCGTCCGGGCGCTCCGGTGCGGGCGCCGTGGAGCCGGCCGTGCTGGAAGGCGTGGATGCCCTGTCCGAGAGCGAACGCGAGCGGGTCCTGCTGAAGCTGGTGTGCTCCACGGTCGCGGCGGTGCTGGGACACCGGTCCGCGGATGACATCTCCGACACCCGGGGATTCCTGGAGATGGGGTTCGACTCGCTGACCGCGGTCGAGCTGCGCAACCGGCTCGCCGCCGCCTGCGGGCTGCGGCTGCGGACCACGCTCGTGTTCGACCATCCCACGCCGCGTGCCGTCGCCTGTCACCTGGGCACGCTGCTGGCCGGGAACGAGGACCGTGCGGCGGAGGCGGTCATCGCCGGCCTCGACCGGCTGGCGGACGGCCTGCGGGGCACGGCCCTGCGGGACGAGGTGCGGGAACGGGCGGCGGCACGCCTGGCGGAGCTGCTGGCCGAGCTGACCGGGCAGCCCGGCCCGGCCTCGGGCACGGAACTCGACGCCGCTACCGACGAGGAACTCTTCGATCTGGTCGACAACGGTTTCCTGCAGGCGAAGTGACGGGCCGTCTGGCCGGCCGGACGGGAAGGAGCGGAACACGTGACGAACGAGACCAAACTGCGTGAGTACCTGAAGCGGGCGATCGCGGACGGCCGGCAGACGCAGGCGCGTCTGGACGAGGTCGAGGCACGGGCCCGGGAGCCGATTGCCGTGGTCGGCATGGCCTGCCGGTTCCCGGGCGGCGCGCGGAGTCCCGAGGAGCTGTGGCAGATGGTCGCCGACGGCCGCGACACGCTGTCCCCGCTGCCGGCCGACCGGGGCTGGGACCTCGACCGGCTGCTGGGCACCGGTGACGGCCGGCCGGGCAAGTCGCACGCCGGGATGGGCGGATTCCTCCACGACTGCGCCGAGTTCGATCCCGAGTTCTTCGGGATCAGTCCGCGCGAGGCGCTCGCGATGGACCCCCAGCAGCGCCTGCTGCTGGAGCTCGCCTGGGAGGGGTTCGAGCGAGGGCATCTCGACGTCGACGCCTTACGGGGCAGCCGCACCGGCGTGTTCCTCGGGGTGATGTACAGCGACTACGGCGGACGGCTGCGGGAGGCGCCCGAGGAGCTGGAGGGCTATCTCGGCAACGGCAGCGCCGGCAGTGTCGCGTCCGGCCGGCTGTCCTACACGTTCGGGCTGACCGGTCCTGCGGTGACCGTGGACACCGCCTGCTCGTCCTCCCTGGTGGCGCTGCACCTGTCGGTCAACGCGCTGCGCTCCGGGGAGTGTTCCCTGGCGCTGGCGGGCGGGGTGACCGTCATGTCCACCCCCGGCGTGTTCGTGGAGTTCAGCCGGCAGGGCGGGCTGGCCGCGGACGGCCGGTGCAAGCCGTTCGCCGCAGCCGCGGACGGCACCGGCTGGGGCGAGGGTGCCGGCGTCCTGGTGCTGGAGCGCCTGTCGGACGCGCAACGCCACGGCCACCCCGTGCTCGCGGTCATCAGGGGCTCCGCGGTCAACCAGGACGGGGCGAGCAGCGGGCTGACTGCGCCGAACGGTCCTTCGCAGGAGCGGCTGATCCGTGAGGCGCTGGCGCAGTGCCGGCTGTCGCCGTCGGACGTGGACGCCGTGGAGGCGCACGGGACCGGGACCACGCTGGGCGATCCGATCGAGGCGCAGGCGCTTCTGGCGACGTACGGTCAGGACCGTTCCGGTGACCGGCCGCTGTGGCTGGGCTCGGTGAAGTCGAACATCGGCCACACCCAGGCCGCCTCCGGCGTCGCCGGTGTCATCAAGATGGTGATGGCCATGCGGCACGGCGTCCTGCCGCGCACCCTGCACGTCGACGAACCCACCCCGCACGTCGACTGGACGGCCGGCGCCGTCCGTCTGCTGACCGAGAACCGGGCCTGGCCCGACAGCGACCGCCCACGCCGCGCCGCCGTCTCCTCCTTCGGCGTCAGCGGCACCAACGCCCACGTCATCCTCGAACAGGCACCCCCCACGGAGACCCGCCGCCCCGTGGACGGCACGCAGGCCCTGGACTCCGGCGTCGCCCTGCCGTGGGTGCTGTCCGCCAAGAGCGACGACGCGCTGCGGGCGCAGGCGCGCGGCCTGCTCACGCACCTGGACGAACGGACCGACGTACCGCTCGCCGACCTGTCGTGGTCACTGAGCCGCCGTGCCGCGCTCGGCCACCGCGCGGTGGTCGTGGCCAGGAACCGAGAGCAGGTGCGCCGGGCGCTGGGCGCGCTGTCGGACGGCGATACCGCGCCCGGTCTGGTGCGCGGTACGGCCGGCCGGCCCAAGGTCGCGTTCCTGTTCACCGGTCAGGGAAGTCAGCGCCCGGGGATGGGGCAGGCGCTCTACGAGGCGTTCCCGGCGTTCGCCGAGGCGCTGGACGCGGTGCTCGAACAGCTGGACGGCCGTCTGGGCCGTCCGCTGAAGGAAGTGATCCTGGGCGACTCCGGGCACGAGGATCTGCTGGACCGGACCGCGTACGCGCAGCCGGCGCTGTTCGCCTTCGAGGTGGCGCTGTTCCGGCTGCTGGAGCACTCGGGTGTGCGGCCGGACTGCGTCGCCGGCCATTCGGTGGGAGAGCTGGCCGCGGCGCACGTCGCCGGTTGCCTGTCCCTGCCGGACGCCGCGCTGCTGGTGGTCGAGCGCGGCCGGCTGATGCAGGGGATGCCCTCGGGCGGCGCGATGGCGGCCGTCGAGGCGAGCGAGGCCGAGGTGCTGGCGGCTGTGGACGGCGTGCGCGACAAGGTCGCCGTCGCGGCGGTCAACGGCCCGTCCTCGGTCGTCGTCAGCGGGGACGCGGCGGAGGTCGAGCGGATCGCGGGCGGGTTCGCCGCGCGCGGGCGCAAGACCCGGCGGCTGCGGGTGAGCCACGCGTTCCACTCCCCGCACATGGAAGGCATGCTGGACGCCTTCCGTGAGGTCGCGCGCCGCGTCGACCACCGGCCGCCGCGTATCCCGCTGGTCTCCACGCTGACCGGGGACGTGGTCACGGCGCAGGAGCTGGCTTCCCCCGACTACTGGGCCCGGCACGCGCGCCACGCGGTGCGTTTCCTCGACGCCGTCCGCACCCTCGAAGCCCAGGGGGTGGACTCGTTCCTGGAGCTGGGGCCGGACGCCGCGCTGACGCCGATGGCGGACAGCTGTCTCACCGGCAGGAACGCGGTGGCACTGGCGGCGGTCCGGGCCGGCCGACCGGAGGAGGAGACGCTCGTCACGGCGCTGTCCCGGCTGCACGTGCACGGCGTACCGGTGGACTGGCGGACGTACCTGTCCGCGGCCGGGCCCCGGCTCGTCGACCTGCCGGCCTATCCCTTCCAGCGCCGGCGCTTCTGGCTCGCCCCGTCCGCGGACGGGGAGGCGGGGCAGCCCCACCGGGCCGGGCAGCGCGACCTGCCGCACCCCCTGCTGCGTGCGGAGGTGGACGTGCCGACGGCGGAGACGGTCCTGTTCACCGGCAGGCTGTCGGCGGCGGAGCAGCCCTGGCTCGCCGACCACACGGTGCTCGGCGCCCCGGTGCTGCCAGGGGCCGCGCTGGTGGACATGGCGCTGACGGCCGGCCGGGAGACCGGCCTCGCGGACGTCGAGGAACTCACCCTCCAGGAGCCGCTGGTCCTCCCCGAGGATCGCGCCGTCCACGTCAGAGTCGTGGTCGACGCTCCGGACGCCTCCGGACGCCGGCCGGTGAGCGTCCACTCCCGGCCGGAGGACGCGCCCTCGGCGCAGACGTGGACCCGGCACGCCACCGGTCTCCTCTCCGCCGCCGGTCTCCTCTCCGCCGGAGGCGGGGAGCCGGAGCACCCCGTGGTGTGGCCGCCGGACGGCGCGCTCGCACTGGACACGTCCGGCCTCTACGCGGAGCTGGCCGCCGCGGGCCTGAGTTACGGGCCGTTGTTCCGGGGGGTGCGGCGGGCGTGGCGGCGCGGTGCGGAGATCTTCACGGAGGTGTCGCTGCCGGAGGAACGCACGCACGAGACCGGCGGGTTCTGTCTGCATCCGGCGCTGCTGGACGCCGCACTGCACGGTGCCGGCCTGGGCGGCCTGGTCGAGAGCGAGGGCGGGGCCATGGTGCCGTTCTCCTGGAGCGGTGTGTCGCTGCACGCGGCCGGGGCGTGCGCGCTGCGTGTCAGGCTGGCGCCGGACGGGCCCGGTAGCATCGAGGTGGCCGCCTCGGACCTGGACGGCCGGCCGGTGATGTCGGTACGGGGCCTCGCGCTGCGGCCGATTTCCCGCGAGCAGATCCGCGCCACGCAGAGTGTCCGGGACGGCGCTGTCTTCCGGGTCGACTGGGCCGGGACGGCGGCACGCGACGCGGTGCCGGTACGGCGCTGTGCGGTCGTGGGTCCGGGCGGTGACGGGTACGCCGGGGCTCTGGAGGCCGGTGGTGTCCGGGTGGGCCGCTTCGCTGGTGTGGCGGACCTGGGGGACGCGGTCGCCGCCGGTGAGGCGGTGCCGGATGCCGTGGTCGTGGTCCTGGGGCCGGGCGCGGGGTCGGTCGTCGCGGCGAGCCACGCCGCCGTCCACGAGGCGTTGGTGGTGGTCCGGTCCTGGCTCGCCGACGAGCGGTTCGCGCAGGCACGTCTCGCCTTCGTGACGAGCGGCGCGGTGGCCGCGCGCCGTGAGGAGGACCCGTCGGCGCTGGCCCACGCGCCGGTGTGGGGCCTGGTCCGGTCCGCGCAGACGGAGCATCCGGACCGCTTCGTGCTGATCGACGTGGACGGTGAGGACGGGTCGTCGGGCGCGTTGAGCGCCGCGCTCGCCTGCGGCGCGTCCCAGGTGGCGATCCGCTCGGGCGCGCTCCTCACCCCTCGGCTCGCCAGGGCGGCGGGGGGCGGCGTGCCCGGGGATCTCGCGCTCGCCCCCGAGGGCACTGTGCTGGTGACCGGGGGCACGGGGGGCCTGGGCCGACAGGTGGCCCGTCATCTGGTGGAGCGCCACGGCGTACGGCACCTGCTCCTCGCGAGCCGTCGCGGCCGGGCCGCCGACGGGGCCGCCGAGCTGGTCGCGGAGCTGGCGGAGCTGGGCGCCGAGACCACCGTGGCCACCTGCGACGTGTCCGACCGGCAGGCGCTGGCGCAGCTCCTCGCGGGCGTGCCCGCCACGCATCCGCTGAGCCTGGTGGTGCACGCGGCCGGTGTGCTCGACGACGGGGTGCTCACCTCGCTGGCCCCGGAGCAACTGGACAGAGTGCTGCGGGCCAAGCTGGATTCCGCGTGGTACCTGCACGAGCTGACCCGGGACAGCGACCTCGCCGGGTTCGTCCTGTTCTCCTCGGCGTCCGGTGTCCTGGGCGCCGGGGGGCAGGGCAACTACGCGGCGGCCAACGTCTTCCTCGACACGCTGGCGCAGCACCGGTCCGCCCAGGGGCTGCCCGCCGTCTCGCTGGCCTGGGGGCCGTGGGAGGAGAGCAGCGGCGGCATGACCGGGACGGCGGCCCGGAACCCGCTCGCCCGGCTCGCACGCTCGGGGGTGGCCGCCCTCTCCTCCGAGGAGGGCCTGGACCTGTTCGACGTGGCCCGGTCGGGTGCCGAGGCATCGGTCGTCCTGATGCACGTGGACACCGTCGCGCTGCGTGCGGCGGGCCGCGAGGAGGTGCCGACGCTGCTCAGGGGGCTCCTGCCCGCGCCGCCGCCTGCGCCGGCTACGGCTACGGCTACGGCTACGGCCCGCAGGAACCTCGCGGATCTCGGCGCGGAGGAGCGGCGGGAGGAGTTCCTGGATCTGGTGCGGACGCGCGCCGCGAGCGTGCTCGGCCACACCGACCCTGGGGCCCTGGACGTCTCCCGGCCGTTCCTGGAGGCGGGGTTCGACTCGCTGACCGCCGTGGAGCTGCGCAACGCCCTGAGCGAGGCGACCGGCCTCCGTCTTCCCGCCACGATCGTGATCGACAGCGCCACACCGGCCGGGCTCGCCGAGCGGCTCGACGCACTGTTCGGCGCGAGCCGGTCCGGGCAGGACGCCGTCGCACACCGGACGCAGGACACCGTCGACGTGCTGTACCGGCAGGCATGCGCACAGGGCAGGATCGGTGAGGGGAACGCGTTCCTGGTGGCCGCCGCCCGGCTGCGGCCGACGTTCACGGCGTCGCAGGACGGGGCCGTGCGGGAACCGGTCCGGTTGTCGGGCGGCCCCGAGCGCCCCGCCCTGGTCTGTTTCCCCACCGTGGGGGCCTCGTCAAGCCCGCTCCAGTACGCCCATTTCGCCGCGGCGCTCGCGGGCGTCCGCGAGGTGTCCGCGATGCAGGTGCCGGGCTTCGTCGAGGGTGAGGCGCTGCCCGCCGACTTCGCCACCATGGTGGAGACGCAGGCACAGGCGGTCCTGCGCCACACGGCCGGTGACCCGTACGTCCTCGTCGGCTACTCCTCCGGCGGCTGGCTGGCCAACGCGGTGGCGGGCCGTCTGGAGGAGACGGACCGCGGCCCGTTGGGCGTGGTGCTGCTGGACACGTACTTCGCCGACAGCCGGCTCCCGCTGATCCAGCCCGCGCTGACCCGGGGCATGTTCGACCGGGAGGAGTCGATCGGCAGGATCGACCACGTGCGGTGGACCGCGATGGGCGCGTATCTGGGCATGTTCGCCGGCTTCTCCCCGGCACCGACCCGTGCGCCCCATCTCCTGGTCCGCGCCACGGTCCCGCTGCCTCCGGTGGACGGCTCCCCCGAGGTCCCGGCGGACGTCTGGGAGCAGGACCCGGCGTTCCCGATGGCCGTCCGGGAGGTGCACGGCGACCACTTCACGATCGTGGAGGACGACGCCGGAGCCGCCGCCCTGGCGGTGCACCGATGGCTCTCCGCCCCCCTTCCCGGCCTGTGACAGGCGTTCCGCATCCGCAGCACGTCCCCACCACGACGAGAGAGGTTCTGACCATGACTGAGCAGTCGACGACGACCGGCACGGAGCTGCACGAGTACCCGATGAGGCGGGGCTGCCCCTACCACCCGCCGACCGAGTACACGGAGCTGAGCGAGCAGGGCCCGCTCTCCCAGGTGGAACTCTACGACGGCCGGGTCGCGTGGCTGGTGACCCAGCACAAGGAGACGCGGGAGATGTTCGCCGACGCGAAACTGTTCTCCTCCGACCACGACAACCCCGCCTTCCCGATCCTCGCCGAACGGGAGAAGAACTTCCCCGAGTTCACCCAGGAGCTGTTCGGTCTGGACGGGGAGCGGCACAAGGCCCGCCGGCGCATGCTGCTGCCGCGTTTCACCGCCAAGCAGGTGGAGAGGCTGCGTCCGATGATCCAGGAGGTGGCCGACGAGCTCATCGGCGACCTGCTGCGGCACGAGACTCCGGTCGACCTGGTCGCGGTGCTGGGCAGGCCGCTGCCGTCGCGGGTGATCTGCAAGATGCTCGGCATCTCCTACGAGGAGCACGAGCTGTTCGAGGTGCACGCCCAGGGGATCATGCAGGCGCCGGACCTGGAGCAGGCCGTCACGGCCGGCCGGGAACTGCTCGACTACCTGGTGAAGGTGGTGGACGCGAAGCGGACGAACCTGAGCGACGACCTGTTGAGCACGCTCATCAGGGACCGGCTGAACACGGGTGAGCTGACGTCGATCGAGGTGTCGAAGCTGATGGTCGCCCTGCTGATCGGCGGTCAGGAGACGACCACGAGCATGATCGGCCTGGGCACCCTGACGCTGCTGCAGCACCCTGACCAGCTGGCGATGCTGCGCGAGGACCCGGAGCTGGTCCCCGGCGCGGTGGAGGAGCTGATGCGCTTCCTGTCCATCGCCGACCTGACGACGCTGCGGGTCGCGACCGCCGATGTGGAGGTGGCCGGGCGGACGATCAAGGAAGGGGACGGTGTCATCCTGTCCACCGCCGCAGCCAACCGCGACACCCGGGCCTTCGAGAATCCCGACGTGTTCGACATACGCCGGGACACCCAGGGCCATCTGGCCTTCGGTCACGGACCGCACCGCTGCCTGGGAGAGAACCTCGCGCGGGCCGAACTGGAGATCCTGTTCACCACCCTCTTCGAGCGGATCCCCACGTTGCGCCTCGCGGTGCCGATGGACGAGGTCTCCATGAAGGTCGGCATGACGCTGGAGGGCCTACACGACCTCCCCGTCACCTGGTGACCGCTCCTCCACGCCCATCCCCGACCGATCCCGGTAAGGAACAACGCATGGACGACCGCACCGCCGTCATCGAGATCTGCGATCGCATGGGGTGGCACAGCGACCGGCGCGAATGGAACGAGGCCCGCGCCCTGTTCGCTCCCAAAGTGCTCCTCGACTACACCAGCCTGCTCGGCGGGTCACCGACCACGGTGACGTCGAAGGAACTCGTCGACTCCTGGGTCGCGGTGCTCGGCGGCTACGACTCCTCCCAGCACTTGATGACCAGTCACCTGGTGTCGTTCGAGGGCGCCACGGCCGAGTGCACGGCCTCCTTCCAGGCGACTCACCGGCTGGACAACCCCATGGGCTCCCCGCTTTGGCGCATCGGCGGAACCTACCGCTTCCACCTCGTGCGCTCCGGCGACAACTGGAGGATCGACGAGCTGGCGATGACCATCCTCTGGACGGAGGGGAACCGGAACATCCTGGACCTTGCGGCGGAACGGCAGTCGCAGAAGCCGACGAGCTGATCATCGCCCGGCCACCGGGCCCCGCGCCACCCCGCGGGGCCATCACTGAAGCACCGTCGAAGACAGGAAAGCGTCATGTCCTACGAAACAAACGCGTCAACGAGTAAGCGGGGTAAACGCGCGCTGGTGACAGGCGGTACCCGCGGTATCGGCTTGGCGATCGTGCGGAGGCTCGTCGCCGAGGGGGCGACCGTGGTGACTTCGGCACGGAAGGAGGCGCCCGGGCTCCCGGACTCGGCACACTTGGTGATCGCCGATTCGAGCAGCCCGGAGGGCGTTCGGCAGCTGGCCGACACGGCTCTCGAACTACTCGGCGGTGTGGACATTCTGGTCAACAACGCGGGTGGGGCGAGCAGCGGCGGCATGCCGCACCTGGGCGGGTACTCCACGATCCCTGACGAGGACTGGATCGAGGCACTCAAGACGAACTACCTCGCTGCGGTCCGGCTCGACCGGGCCGTCCTGCCGTCGATGATCGAACAGCGCAGCGGGGTGATCATCGAGATGGCATCGACGACCGCCCAGCGGCCGGTCGGCGCCCTGCTCCATTACGGGGCGGCGAAGGCGGCGCTCCTCCACTACGCGAAGGGACTGGCGGCCGAGGTCGCCGGGTACGGGATCCGCGTCAACAGCGTCCTTCCGGGACTGGTCAGGACCCCGGCCATGGACATGGTCGCGGACAGTATCAGGGGTGCCACCGGGCAGGACGGCGACGATGTCGTCCAGATGATGGTCGAGATGGAGGGCGCACCGATG
The DNA here is from genome assembly GCF_042733235.1 of Kitasatospora sp. NPDC059722. Classification (NCBI taxonomy): domain Bacteria; kingdom Bacillati; phylum Actinomycetota; class Actinomycetes; order Kitasatosporales; family Streptomycetaceae; genus Kitasatospora; species Kitasatospora sp. NPDC059722. The sequence goes on along the minus strand of NZ_JBHWGD010000015.1, from coordinate 67,461 downwards.
AAGGGCGTCAGCGAGCCGGAGGATGTCGCCGACCTCGTGTCCTTCCTGACCTCGGACCACGCCGCCCGCATCACCGGCTCCGGCTACGTGATCGACGGCGGGGCGCTCGCGCGGGCGTAATGCCGTATACGCGGGGCGGATGCTCTGGACGAGGTGCTGTGGTACCGCAGGGCGGGGGCAGGAGAGACGGCCGCTTCCCGCCCTCGCCCTGCGGTGTCAGGCGCACAGGCCGCGGCGTCGGAACGCGGTCAGCGTCGCTGCTTCCAGTCGCACCCCGGAGGCGCTGCCAGGGGCGACGCCGGTTTGACGGGCGGCGATCATCGGACAGTAAGATCGCTCCGCAACACGACGCGAAGGGGAGCCTCAGTGGCGCGGGTTGCAGTGATCGGTGGCGGTATCAGCGGGCTGGGGACAGCGCTCATGCTGGGCCGGCGGGGCCATGTGGTGACGCTGTTCGAACAGGACACACGGGCCGCCGGTGAGGACCTCGACCGGGACTTCTACGACTGGGCCAGGCCCCGGGTGCCCCAAGCCGACCAGCCCCACTCGTTCCTCGCGCCGGTGCGCACCGTGCTGCGGGCCGAGGCCCCGGACGTCTACGCGGACCTCCTGGCGCGCGGCGCCCACGAGTACCACGACTTCGACTGGTTCGACGCGCACCCGCCGCAGCGGGACGGCGACGAGGACCTGATCACCCTGCGCACCCGTCGCATCGTGCTGGAGGCCGCCCTGACCGCCGCCGTGCAGCGGGAAGCCGCCGTCGACGTGCGGCGCGGCTGCCGGGTGCGCGGCCTCGCCTTCGCGGCGGACCGTCCCACCCGGGTCACCGGCGTGGAGACGGACGCCGGGACCCACCCGGCGGACCTTGTCGTCGACGCCGCCGGCCGCCGCTCGCCGGTGCCCGGCTGGCTGACCGCGGCCGGCTGCCGTCCGCCCGTGGTCGAGAGCCACCGCGCCGGGATCGCCTACCTGTGCCGCTGGTACCGCCTGCGCCCCGACGGCCCGCGCGACCCCGGGCGTGTCAAGACGGGCTCGGTCGCGCCGTTCGCGATGGCCGGCGTCTTCCCGTCCGACAACGACACCTTCGCGCTGAGCCTGGTGCTCTCCACGGCCGACCCGACCCGGGGCGCGCTCACCGACCCCGCCGTGTTCGAGGCCGTCCTCCACCGCTTCCCGGCCTGCGCCGCCTGGCTCGACCTGGCCCCCGAACCGCAGTCCGCCGTCCTGGCGATGGCCGGCCTGGACAACCGCTGGTCCTCACTCGTCGACGCGGACGGGCCCGTCGTCACCGGCCTGGTCAACGCCGGGGACAGCCTCGTCCACACCAACCCCACCCTGGGCCACGGCGTCGCCCTCGGGCTCCTGGCCGGCCAGTACCTCGCCGCGCACGCCGACGAGGTCGCCGCCGACCCCGCCGGCTACCACGCCTGGAGCACCCGGACCCTCCGGCCGTGGTTCGACGCCCAGGTGAAGGCCGACCAGACCAACGCCCAGCGCCTCGCCGAGGCCGCACCGGCCACGGACGTGCGGGCCGCCGCCGTGGCCGCGTGCGCCTTCGAGGACCCCGTCGTCATGCGCGCCCGGGCCCACGTGCGCCACCTCGTCCACACCCCCGACACCGCCTACGGCAGCGACGAGGTGGACCGCCACGTCACGGCCTGGCTGGCCGACCGCCCCGACTTCGCCCCGATCCACGACGGGCCGACCCGCGCCGAGTGGGACGCGCTGATTCCCGCCTGAGAGCCCGCCGGGGTCACTTCGGCCCGTCGTCCCAGGCGGTGACGGCGAACCGGAGGGGACCAACGCCCGAGGGAACGGCCACGATCCTCAGGACGACCGTACGGCCCTTGCGGGTCTGGTAGCAGAACTGTTTGCCGGGGACCAGGGGGCCGCTGTCGGCGGCGCCGTTCTGTTTGATCTGGACCTTGCATTCGCCGGAGCTCGGACCATAGTCGTCGAAGGGGCGGGCGGCCGCCGCCAGGGCCGGTCGCGCCCGCTCGACCCCCAGGCTCGGCGCGCCGGCCGCGTTCCACCGCACCGCCAGATCGGCGGGATCCGCACCGACCACCGGCCGGTCCGCGTCGAGGTCGATGGAGGCGGCCTGAGCGGAGTCGATGGTGACATCGACCGGTCCGTACTTGACGGGAGCGGTGGACTTCTCGTCGGGGACGTCCAGCGCCGCGAACGAGAGGTAGGCGATATAGAGGCCGACGACCAGGAACGACACGGCCACCAGACGTCGTCGTCGCCTGGGCCTCGCGGGCGTGTGCGAAGCGGGGGGAACGGGGACCTGGGGGGCGTAGGCGGGCGGCGCGGGCGGAGCGGGGGTCCGGGGAGCAACGGCCGCCAGGAAGTCCGGATCCAGGACGCGGGTGGGCGCGGGCGGCTGCGGCCGGGGCAGTACGGCGGGGGCGGTGGCGGGGGCCGTGGGCAGGTACTCGGCCGGGGCTGGCGCGGGCGCGGCGGGCTCAGGCACCGCAGGCTCGACCGGGCTCTCCTCCGCCGGCGGCCCCTCGACCGGCGCGTCCCCGTCCAGGAGCCGGCGGACGGCCGTCTCGCGGCGACGGATCTCCCCCGCCAGGGGTGCCGGCAGCCAGTGTTCGAAGGCCCGGAGAGGCCGGGGAAGGACACGGTTGCAGAGGTCCGCCAGCTCCTCGGGCGTGGCCCTGGCCGCCGGGTCGGCGTGCAGGCAACGGGCGAGCAGCGCGCGCAGCTCGGGCTGGTAGCCCGAGAGGTCCGGGGGCCGGTACTCGGTGTTGGCGATGCGCGTGGCGAGGGTGATCGCGCTGCCCTCCCCGTACGGGTGCCGCTCGGTGGCGGCGACGGCGGCGATCAGGCCGAGCGCGAAGACGTCGCCGGCCTGGGTCACCGGTTCTCCGAGCGCCTGCTCCGGGGACATGAAATGGGGCGTGCCGATCATCGAGCCGCTGGCGGTCAGCCGGGTGCCGTCCTCGGCCCGGGCGATGCCGAAGTCGATGACCCACGGGCCGTCGGAGGCGAGCAGGACGTTGCTGGGCTTCAGGTCCCGGTGGACGATCCCGGCCGCGTGCACCGCGCGCAGCGCCTCCGCGACGCAGCCGACCACCTGGAACACGGTCGTCAGGGGCAGCGGCCCGAACCCGCCGAGGGCCTGGTCCAGTGCGAGGCCGGGAACGTAGCGGCAGGCCAGCCAAGGCGTGGTGCCACCGGTGTCGTGGTCGATGACGGGCACCACGTGGTAGCCCTGCACCGTCCGGGCCGCGCGGACCTCCTGCTCGAACCGGCGGCGGAACTCCCCGTCGCGGGCGAACTCCTCACGGATCACCTTGATCGCGACCGGCTGGCCGCCACGCGTCCGGGACAGGTACACGGCCCCCATGCCGCCCTCGCCGATCCGGCGCAGCAGCGGGTAGCCCGCGACGTCGCGCGGGTCGCCCGGCCGCAACGGCGGCATGCCCGTGTGGTCCTGACTGGTCACCGCTGCTCCCGCTCCCCCGGCATCGTCGGATCACCGTCGGAGCACCGTCGATGATCAAGGACGATGCTACCGACGCGGCAGTGAGCTACGGTCACCGTGTGGAGAATGAGGTGTTCCCGCCGTACCCGGTGCGGGACGTGCGCGCCCGCTACGTGTGGCAGGTGGGGTGTCCGTCCGACTTCGCTGACGTGACGGTGGACTTCGAGCCCTGGGAGGACGGGATCGTCCTGGAGGTCGCGCACGGGGCGGAGCTCGTCGGAACGATCCCGGAGGGTGAACTCCGCTCGTGGCACGAGTCGTTCGTCGAAGGCATCCGCGAAGAGCTGGCCGCACGCGGCGCGGGTGGGGTGGCGCTGGCCGTCCTCATCCACCGTACGGTCATACACGACGTGGATTCGAGCGCACGCTCCTTCCGCGCCGCCGGCCGGGTCGCCGTCCGGGAGGCGTTCGTCCGGATCGACGGCCCCGGCCCTGCTCTTGCGGCTCCCTCACGTCCGCATCGTCGTCAGTCCTCGATCCCGGTAAAGACTTGAGCCGACCGTACGGCGGTACCGCCGGGCCCGAGGGGTCGCCGTGCAGCCGGCACCTCCGTCCGGCCCGGCCCGGTCTCGGATGCCGCCGGATCCGGGGCCGGCGTGGAGAACGGGGAGCCCACGGGTCCCTGCGGCTCGACGAGCGGAACGTCGACCGCGGCGTCGGCGTGGGAGAACGGCTGGGCGAGCTGGCGGCGTAGTGGACGCCCGGAATGATCGATCATCCTGACAGGATGTCATCGATATTCGTCGTTCGTGCCCGCTCCATGCCCCGCCGCCCCTCGCCAGGTACGGGACACCCGCCCGGATTCACGACCGTTCGGCACCTCGGGGCGTCCCCACTAGGATCGGTGCCTTTCGGATCTCGCGAGGAGAGCCCACGTGGAGTTGTTCCGGTTCGACCGCGCGGACAAGGCCATTGACCGCTTCGACAGCGTGGGCGCGACCGCCGCTCACGTCGCCGCAGGACCGGGATCCGCCCATCTCACCTATCTGACCATCGGACCGGGAGGAACGATCGGCTCCCATCCCGCCCCGGTTCGCCAGGTCTTCCTGGTGATCACGGGCGAGGGCTGGATCTCCGGTCCGGACGGGCACCGGATTCCCGTGTCGGCCGGCGACGGTGTCCGCTGGGAGCCCGGCGAGGACCATGCGTCCGGCACGGCCACCGGTCTCACCGCCCTCGCGCTGGAAGGCCCGTCCCTGGACGTGCACCTGTCCGACCCGTCGTGACCTCGTCACCGGACCGGCGACGCGCCGAGCACCACCTGGAGCGCCGCCTCGGCGCGCCCCCGACTGGCCGGAACCACGCCCGTCGGGAGGAGGAGTGGGGGCCCGCCGATCGGCGCGTGGTCGGGGCACGAACCGGGTGTTAGGTTCCGCGTCATGGGGTTACGGAACGCGCGGGCCGCCGCCGAGGCGGGTGCCATCGAGGGGCTGCGGGAGCTCGCCGCGGCCGCCCTGCCGACCGACCGGATCTTCCGGACGGCGGACGAAATCCTGCGCCCGGTGCTGGAGTTCGACGCCGTCTGCTGGCACACCGCGGACCCGGCCACCGGGCTCGTCACCTCGGTGCAGAGCGAGGACCTGAGCCTCGCCGCGTACGACCACGCCGTCCAACTGGAGGTGTGGACGGACGACTTGGCGACGTTTCCGAAGATCCGCCGGGCGGGCCGCCGGGCCGAGACGATCAGCCACGCCAGCCAGGGCCGGCCCGGGCGCAGCGTCCGCTACCGCGAGCAGATCCGCCCGGCCGGGTTCGGGGACGAACTGCGCGCCTGCTTCGACGCAGCGGGCGGCATGTGGGGCTGCGCGGCGTTCATGCGCGCGCCCGACCGCGGCCCGTACCCGGCACGGCAGCGCAGGTTCGCGGACCTCGCGGCGCGGCACCTCGGCAACGCCCTGCGCGCCTCGCACGTCCCGCCGTCCGGTCGGGTGGGTGAGGATGGTGACCGCGCGCCAGCCGTGATCGTGCTCGACCGGGCCAACCGGCTCCTCGCCCTCTCCGGCCCCGCCGAGGACCTGCTCGCCCGGCTCGCCGACCCGACGCCCACCGCGCTCGACGTGCCCACCGCCGTCGCGATGGCCGCCGAGCACGCCCGCCGCGCGGCCCACGGACTGCCCGCGTCCCAGCTGCCGGTTCGGGTGCAGACCCGCGACGGCCGCTGGTACGTGCTGCACGGCTCCGCACTTCGCGGCGCGGGTGTGGCGGGCCAGGCGACGGTGGTCGCCTCCCCCGCCACGCCCGCCGAGACGGTGCCGCTCTACCTGGCCGCGTACGGGCTGACCGCGCGCGAGCAGGAGGTGGCCCTGCTGCTCGTGCGCGGCTGCGACACCCGTGAGGTGGCGCGGACGCTCGCGATGGCGCCGTACACCGTGCAGGACCACCTCAAGTCGGTGTTCGCCAAGGCCGGGGTGGCCAGCCGGCGGGAGCTGGTCGCCCGGATCATGCTGGGTGCCTAGTGCCGTGGCCCTAGCGGACCGGGACGGAGACGTCCGCCGGGCCGAAGGTCACCGTGCTGCCCTCGGGCGTCTCGCCGCCGTACAGGTCGTCCCGGGTGCCGAGCACGAGCGCGAGGCGGTGGCCGGCCGGGACGTCGTAGGCGGTGGGGAACAGCGTGACGTCGAGCGGGAACGGCTGCCCGGCCGGGCGTCCGGCCCAGCTCTGCGGGGCGTGCGCGACGAGGCGGCCGACACCGAGCGCGTCCACGTCGTACAGGTACGCGACGGCCGTGCCCTGCGGCGCCGAGCTGGTGACGGTGGTGTGCACGCGGACCGCGCCGCGCACCCGCAGGCCCTGCCCGTACGGCTCCGACTGGCGGACGGCGGCGGCCGAGCGGTCCAGGAACGGCACGACGACGGTCGGCGGCTGGTGCAGCCACTGGTCGATCATGCCGGAGAGCAGGACGACGCCGCCGCTCGCGCCCGACGACTCGTCGCCGCGCACGGTGGTGCTGCCGTCGAGGCTCAGCCGCTCGGTGCGGGAGCTGACGGAACTCCAGTCCGGGTAGGCCTCGTGGGCGCCGGACGGGCGGACCTCCAGGTCCACGCCCTGGGGGCCCTGCGAGCCCGCTGCGCCCATCAGGTAGTGGTCGAGCCAGCCGCGGGCGTTGTCCCAGGTGGCGTTGGAGAAGCCGAGCAGGCCGGTGAATTCCTGGCTCGCATGGTCGCCCGGGCGCAGTTCGAGGCGCTTGGGGACGGTCAGCCGCTGGTAGAAGTCGGCCATCTGGCCGGGGTTGAAGAAGCTGTCGTTCCAGCCGTTGGCGAGGTAGATCGCGGCGCCGTTGGCGTTGATGCGGTCCAGGTAGGTGGCCGGGGAGCGGACGCCCGCCCACTTGATCACGTCGGGCAGGTCGTGGTCGCCGAACAGGTCGTCCAGGGCGGTCGCGAACTCCGGGCTCTTGCGGCCGGTCAGGTGCTCGATGTTCTCCAGGCGGGTGGCGGCGGCGGTGTGCCGGGTCTGCCCACTGTAGAGCGCGTCGGTCAGGTCGGCCCAGCCGCTCAGCGAGGCGACGGCCTTGATCCGCGGGTCGAACGCGGCGCCGAGGAGGGTGAGTCCGCCGCCGAGGGAGAGCCCGATCATGCCGACCCGGCCGGGGTCGGCGGAGGTGTTGGCGAGGGCCCAGTCGATCACCGTCGAGATGTCGGCGACGTCCTTGGGCCCGGCGACGTCCACCTGCCCGCCCGAGCCCCAGAACCCGCGCACGGTGTACGTCACGACGACGTACCCGGCGGCGGCGAACTTGTGCCCCTGGGCGACGTACTCCAGGTCGTTCTGCCCCCAGCTCGCCGGCTGCACCACGACCGGGTACCGCCCCTGCGCGTCCGCCCCCGGTGTCCCGGCCGGCGGGGTGAACACGTCGGCCTTCAGCACGACCCCGTCCGAGGCGGTGATGCTCGCCAGCCGGAACCCGCCGAGCGCCGACGCGGACGCGGCGGCCGCGGGCGCCGCGACGGCGGCCGGCGCCACCGCGGCCCCCGCCCCCAGCCCGAGCGCCACGACGAGCGCGACGCTCACCGCCCGGTGTCCGCCACTGCGGTGGGGTCGTGCCATCACGCTGTTCTCCCTACTGCTCACAACATCCGATCGCAGGGAGCCTAACGATCTGACGCCGCCTCAGACGAGACGATGATCAGCCAAACTACTGGCCGGTAACCCATCTCACCGCGGCACACCACCACGCCGGACCCACTTCAGAAGCGTCTCCGGTTCACCGTGGTCGAGGTCGACCTCGGTACCCGCGAAGAGGAACCCGGCACGTCGGGCCACCGCCTCACTGGCCGCGTTCCCCTCGCCCGTCCAGATGACGACCTGATCCGCCCCGGCGTCCAGGGCCCAGTCACTCAGCGCACGGACGGCCGCCGTCGCAGCCCCCCGGCCCCGGCTGTCCGGAAGGAGGGCGTAGAAGACCTCCGGATGCTCGCGCGTGACGATGATGCCCGCCGTGCCCACGGACTGGCCGTCGAGGCGGACGGCATAGCGGCGGCTGACGCCGTCGCGGCTGCGGGCGTGCCCGAGCTCGATGCGTTCGCGGGCCTGCTGTTCGGTCATGTCGGCCCGGTAGAAGGTCCAGCGGACCACGTCGGGCACGCGGGACAGCTGCTGCTCCAACGGCCAGTCGGCGAGCTGCAGTTCCAGGAGCTCGATGCCGTCGGCCCGAAGGGCGGTGGGCGGGAGGGGGTTCAGCGGCATGGCGTGGTCAGCCGTTCGGTCGGGGGTCGGTGTCGACGGCGATTCTCGCAAGGGCGCGCGGGACGTCGAGGAAGAGCGGCGCGTTCAGCCAGGCGAGGTGCCAGAACGAGATGTCCATCCTGTGACACCCCCACCCGCGACCAGTGAGCAGCAATCAGTAAGGAACCACCATGACATCAGGCTTGACCACCGCGACGGTCGGCACCGCCAGCGGGACGCCCCACCCCCGTCAACTACTGGCCGGCAACCTCTGTCGAGGCTGTCATGCCGTTACGCCCAGTGCGGCGGAGGCCTGGACGAGGGGAACCGTCTTCATGTCCTCAGGCATGCCCGCGCCCTGGACGGACATGACGGTGACGACCCGGTACCGGCCGGGATCCGTGGCCACGTCCTTGAAGCTCGTACCGGGGCACGCCCGGTCGATGGTCAGGTGCTCCTCGTAGGGCTCCTCTCCGACGCGATAATCCAAGGCGACGGTGGCAGTGGGACCGTCGCCGCGGTGGGGCGTCTGCGTCGCGACGATCTTCCCGTCCTTGAGGAGGAGAGCGGTCGGTGGGACTCCGATGAACGGCAGCGTCAGCATCTCCGCGGGGTCCTTGGCCGTGATCCGGTAGGTGACGGCGATCCCGGTGCCATCGAGTTCGGCGCGGGGGAGGGTGAGGTACACGTGGTCGCCGGCGAGGGACTCCGCACGCGGCGGGGCGATCGTGGTCCCGCAGGCCAGGGTCCGTTGCCGACGCTCGTCCGGTGGCGCTGTCGGGACCGAGCCATCGAGTGTCGCGACGGGGGCGCTGCTCGCGCAGTAGGCGGCGAGGATCAGCAGGGGAGTCAGGTACAGGGCTTTCTTCAGGGTCGTTCCTTGGGTTCCAGTGATTCATGCCCAGGCCGGGCCGGTGTCCATGTCAGCGAGAGGCGGGTTCGACCGCCTGACGCCTGGTGCTCCAGGCCAGGCTGATGAGCCATGCGGCCACGATTGCCACGTGCGCACGCTGGACGAGCCCGTGCAGACTGCTCTCGTACGCCGACAGCGCGATGTCGACGAGCAGCAGGCAACAGCTCAGAACGCCCAGGAACGACTCCCTGGGGAGGCCCCGACGAAAGCGGTACGTGGTGGGCGCGAGGCGGTGCGCCATCCTCATGGCTGCGAGGAACGCGGCCTCCACCAAGGTGCTCAGGGCAACGTGTGTCAGGGCTTGCGAGGGCAGGATGCCGTTGAAGCCCAGGGTTTCACACCCCTCCTCCAAGGAAGGGGAGCACTCCATGGGGGACAGGACCGCGCACACACTCGTCATGACACCGGCGCCGAGGAGCGTCAGCCAGAGGAAGGTCCGTGCCCAGCAGACATGTTGGGCCGAGGAGAACAGTCTGGCGATGCAGCCGTACGCGATGAGCGCACCCGCTGCGGCGTCGCACGCGGCGAACAGGGATCGGGTCGGCTGGCCTTCTGCGGCGAGTTCCGAGATGAAGGAGCGGCCAGGAGGAAGACCCGTGACCACGAGGTTTTCGAGCGGCCACGCGCTGTAGAGCACCGCACCGGCGATCAGGAGGGCCGTCGCGCCGTCCCACTGCCGCAGGCCCAGCGCCGGACGGGCAGATCCGCGGCGCGGCCCGACGGCATGGAGGGTCGGGTTGGCGGAAGGTTCACTGCCGGCCATGGGTCGCCTCGACGTAAAGTTCCGTGAGCGCCTCGCCGAAGACCGGACTGTAGGTTATCCAGTCCACCGGCCCTCCCCCGCCCTTCCCTCCGGTCACTCCTATGACCTCGCCGGTCATGCCGTCGAAATTCGACAGCCACGGCCCTCCGGAGACCCCGCTGGCGTAGCCGTCGCAGCTCATGCGCAGGTACCGGCCTCCAGAGAGCGTGCCCGTGCCCGCAGTGCACCTGACGGGCAAGTCGGCCGGATTCTTCCGGCGCCAGGGGTATCCGATGACCGTGACAGGACCGTCGTGATGCCACGAGCCCCTCCGCAGGGAGTTGGCTCCCGTGACCGTAGCGATCGGGGCACCTGCCGAGTTCGGCCTCAGCCGCACGAACATGAAGTCGAACTCCTCACCCTCCGGGGTGCGGGAGAAACGCGGATCGGTCCAGGTCCTATCCACATCCCAAATACCAAAAGGCTGCCCGGAACTCCCCTCGGCCCCGTCATATCCCGGAATGAACCGCGTTTTGCCGGCCTGAACGCCACAATGGGCGGCAGTGATGACGATGCCACCCCCAGGACTCTCGATCACAGCACCCGTGCAATTGTGCTCCTTGATATCCCTGCCGCCATCGACGAACACCCCCACGCTGGATATCCCGCCAAATCGTTTGGCGACCTTGATCGACTCATGGGTCACCAGGGCGGACATCCCGAGGAGAACGAATATCGATGTGACCACCGAGGCAGCGACCACGGCGACATGCCTGGGGCCGGAAGTTCCCGCCCCAGGCATCAGAAATCACGTCCCACGAATAGATCCAGAGATCTCTATCAGGGGCGGGGCTTCGACAGCTTCACTTCCCGACCCAGGCCCTTGCTCGAAGTGTCCTGGAACAGGGAAAGTCCGCCGTTGGGCCACCGGAGGAGGAGATCGTCCCGCAGATTCGTCGGCTTCCCCTCGGCCTGATGATAGTTGCCGATCGCCATCAGGCCGCCTTCCCATTCGTGGTCCCCTGCCGGCCGAATGAACGACTCGGAGTGGAGGCCCTTTTCGACGGAATAGTCGTAGACGCTCACCCGACCGTCGCTCCAGCGAACCATCAGGTCGCTCATGCTCTTGTCGCCGGTTCCGTCGAGGTGCCCGGCGGCGACGGTCCTGGTCGCCCTCCACTTCTTGTCGGGCGCCCGAAGCTGACCCTGCTCGCCGAATCCCGCAGCGGTCAGCCCGTAACGGGTGACCTCACCGTCCGTCCAGAGGACCACGAGATCGTCCAGACCCCCGTCCTTGTGGAACTTCCCGGAGGTGATGCTGACGACGTTGTTGTGCCAGACCCCCTCCTCACCCGCGGGCGGGGCGATCTGGATCTCCTCCTTCAGCTTGTGACCGGTGGAGACGTTCTTGAACAGCGAAGCGGCTCCGCCCCGCCAGCGCACGAACAGGTCATTGCTGCCGGAGCCGGTGAAATTGCCCGCAGTGATGGAGACGGCATCCTTCCAGCGCCCCTCCGAGCCGGGCTCCGCCAGCTTGTGGACCTTCGAGAAATTCCCGTCGGATTCGTTCTGGTAGAGCAGGACCTGTCCGTCCTTCAAGCAGGCGACGATGTCATCGGTGCGCCTTTCCTGCTGCTTGTCCGAGTAGAAGAAACCCGATGTGACCTTCCCGGCCTTGCCCCAGTCCGCCTCACCCACCGGATCCTTCGCCCCGTTGAGGCCCGCCGATCCGGCGCCACAGGTCTGCTGGTCAATCGGGGCCTCCCCCAGGCCGTCGGAGGACTTGCTCCCGACGGCATGCGCCGTCCCCGCCACTCCGAGCATCGCCGCAGCAGCCGCTGCCGCCGCAAATGAAATACGTCGAATCATCGCCATGAAAGTTCTCCCCCAATGGGAACTGACGGTCGGGATCCATATTCCGACTGATCCCGATTGCTTCGGCCGACTCTATGCAGAGCAACCTCGGGGCGTCCACAAACCAAATAGGGCGAGTGGGAATCCAAAGTTCATTGACCGATTACCGATGGCGTACAGGTCTCGACCCGTCCCCAACCAGCCACCCGAAGCCGTGCAGGCGACCCGCCGGTAGTCGACGTTGGTGCACGGGTGGGCCCCTGGCGCACATCGAAAGGGCATCGGGCGGGGACGATCGGCGACTGTCGCGGCCCGCGCGTGGCGGCCTAGAAATGAGGGGCCTGTGGGCGATCCGGGCCCTCCGGGACGAGACGCCCAGGCGGCCGGACTCCGTACCGGCCCCCGATCCGTCGCAGGGGTGCAACGCCCCCACGCGCGACCAGTGAGCAGCAATCAGTAAGGAACCACCATGGCACCAAGCCTGACCAACGAGACGGTCGGCACCGCCAGCGGGACGTCCCACTCCCGTCAACCCCGTGGCCTGGCCACCCTGTTCATGACCGAGATGTGGGAGCGGTTCTCCTACTACGGCATGCGCGCCCTCCTCGTCGTCTACCTCATCTCGGGCGGGCCGGACTCCGCGGCGGGCAGCCAGGGCGGTGGCCTCGCCATGAAGATGGCGACCGCGACGGCCGTCTACTCGGTGTACGTCGGGATGGTCTACCTCATGGCCATGCCCGGCGGCTGGCTCGGAGACCGGGTCTGGGGCGCCCGGAAGACCGTCACCGTCGCCGGCGTCGTGATCATGTCGGGCCACTTCCTGCTCGCCGTCCCCGGGCAGGCGATGTTCTTCTCCGGGCTCGCGCTCGTCGCCGTCGGCTCGGGCATGCTGAAGGCCAACATCTCCACGATGGTGGGGCACCTGTACGACGGACCGGCGGACCCGCGCCGGGACAGCGGCTTCACGCTGTTCTACGTCGGCATCAACCTCGGCGCCTTCGTCGCGCCCTTCGTCATCGGCACCGTGGGCCAGGAGTTCAACTGGCACCTGGGCTTCGCCCTGGCCGGCGTGGGCATGGCCCTGGGGCTGCTCCAGTTCCTGCTCGGCACCCGGCACCTGAGTGCGAAGAGCGACGTCGTGCCGAACCCGCTGAGCCCCCAGGAGCGCTCCAAGCTCCTCGCCACGGCGGCAGCCGTCGCGGGTGTCATCGCGCTCTTCTACACGGGCGTGGTCATGGCCGGCGCGTTCACCCTGGAGTGGGCGCTCCTCCCGCTCTCCCTGGCCGGTCTGCTGATCCCGGTCGGCGTGCTGGTCCGGATCAAGCGCGACAAGGAACTCTCGGACACCGAGCAGGCGCGGATGAACGGCTACATCTGGTTCTTCGTCGCCGCCGCCGTGTTCTGGATGATCTACGACCAGGGCGGCTCCACGCTGGCCACCTTCGCGGAGGGCAAGTCCGCGAACACGCTGCTGGGCTTCGACTTCCCGTCGACCTGGTTCCAGTCCCTCAACCCGCTGTTCGTCATGGCCCTGGCCCCGGTCTTCGCCGCGCTGTGGCTCGGACTGGCACGCCGGGACCGCGAACCGAGCACCGTCGTGAAGTTCGGCCTGGCCCTCGTCCTGGTCGGCGCCTCGTTCCTCGTCTTCGCCGTGCCGCTGGCCGTGGCCGGCCCGGACGAGAAGGTGAGCCCGATGTGGCTCGTCGCGATCTACCTGGTCCAGACGGTCGCCGAGCTGTGCCTGTCCCCCGTGGGCCTTTCCCTGACCACGAAGATGGCGCCGGCGAAGTACGGCTCGCAGATGATGGGCGTGTGGTTCCTCGCGGTCACCGCCGGTGACTGCGTGGCCGGTCTGCTCTCGATGACCGGTGTGAACCTCAACGGCACTCCGGCCATCGTCGGTCAGGCGGCGCTGGCCGTCCTCGCCGGCGTCGCGATCCACCTGGGCCGCCGGACCGTCCGGTCCCTGATGGGCGACGTGCGCTGATCTGCCGGGCGCGAAACGGCTGCGGTCCCAAACCCGAACCCCGGGTGTGGGACCGCAGCCGTTCTGTGTCCGGCAGGTCAGCCTTGGTCGTCCCGTGCGGGCTCCGGCGCGGACTCCGGCGCGGCCTCCGGCCGGGCCACGAGGACGGGACCGCGGGTGAGGGCGTCGAGGCGGGCGCGGATCCGCTCGGCGTCCGGGATCCCGAGCCGGTCCGCAACGCCGAGGGCGCTGCGCAGCCAGATCTCGCCCTCGGCCTCCGAGCCCTCCTCGCACAGGCCGATCCCGGCGCCCTCCAACGCGAGCATCTCCTGGTACGGGAGCGGCAGTTCGCAGGCGAGGTCGCGGGCCTGCGCGTAGTGGGTGTGCGGGTTCGACCAGCCCGTCTCCGCGAGCAGCCGGCCCAGCAGGTTGAGCGTCTGCGCCTCCGCGCCCGGGTCCTGGAGGTCCCGGCACAGGCTCAGGGCGCGCCACAGGCTCTGGAGCGCAGGCTCGTAGGCGCCGGTGGACCGCTGGGCGTCGCCGAGCACGGCGAGCGCGCGGGCCTCGCCGGGCCGGACGCCCAGCTCGTGGTAGCCGGCCACCACCCCGGACAGCCATTCGACCGCGACCCGGGAGCGACCGGCCGCGTGGTCCAGCCGCGCCAGCCCGAGGAGCGCGTCCAGCTCGGCCCGCCGGCGGCCCCCGTCGCGGTGCAGCTCCAGCGCGGTCGTGAACTCCCGTGTGGCCAGGTCGCTTTCGCCGAGCGCGAGATGGGCGTCCCCGAGCAGCAGCAGGGTGTCCGCCCGTCCCTCGTCGTGGCCCAGGACCCGGTGGATCTCCAGCGCCTCCCCGTGGCTCCCCAGGGCCGCCGCGTACTGCCCCATCAGCTGCTGCATCCGTCCGAGTGCCGACAGGGCATCGGCCTGCCCCAGTCGGTCGCCGATCGCGGCATAGAGGTTCACGGCCTCCCAGTGCCGGGCGGCGGCGGCCTGGTACTGCCCGGTGAGCTCGCCGACGACGCCCAGGCCGAGGCTGGCGTCGGCCCGGCCGGGGCGGCTGTTCAGGAACTCGGACAGCTCCAGCGCCGGCTGGAGGTTCTGGGTGGCCTGCGTGTGATTCCCCAACGTCCGCTGGGCGCGGGCGAGTCCGACCATCGCGGCGATCTGGCCGTGGCGGTCCCCGTCGGCGAGGTGGAGGTGCAGCGCGGCCTGGTGGGTCTCCACCGCGCTCTCGTACCGGCCCTGTGCCTCCTGGACCAGGCCGAGCCCCGAGAGCGCGTACGCCTCGCCGGTGCGGTCGGCCAGGCCCCGGTACAGCTCCAGTGCCTGGGAGTACCGCTCCTCGGCCGCCGCCTGCTCGCCCGTCAGCCCGTCCAGCTCGGCCAGGTTGAGGAGCGTCTCGGCCCGGCCCGGCCGATCGCCGAGGAGGACGGCGCTGTCGAGCGCGAGGTGGTGCAGGACGCGGGCCTCCTGCCAGTGACCACGGCCACGCAGGTAGGCGTGCAGCGCGGCCGGCAGGTGGACGGCGTGGGCGTGGCGGCCGTGCCGGATGGCGAACTCCACGGCGGCCTGCAGGTTGGCGCACTCGCCCTGCATCCAGGCGATCGCCCGCTCCGGGGTGGACAGGTCCGGGGCGCGGTCCGCGCCCGGCGCGAGCCGTCCGGCCGCGAGGAGGGGGCGGCGGGCCAGCTGGCGGTCGGCCGCCGTCGCGCAGGCGAGGTAGTGGTCCAGGAACCGGTTGATGGCCGCCGCACGGGTGTTGGGGCCGTCACCGAACGCCAGCACGCGGGCTGGTTCGTGCAGCACCCCGGGCAGTCGGTAGCGTCCGTGGGCCGATTTCTCGACGAGGTGGCGTCCGACCAGGCCGTCCAGCAGGGCCTCGACCGTGGCCGGATCACTGTCGACGAGGGCGGAGGCGGCGAGGACGTCGAAGTCCGGACCGGGAACCAGCCCGATCCTCCTGAGCAGGCGCTGCTGCGGAAGCGCCAGGTCGCGGTACGCCAGGTGGAACGCGGCGGCCACGACGGCGGGGACGGTAGCGGGCACGGCGGGTGTGCCCGTCGACTGCCGTGCCGTGGCGTCCAGTTCGGCGCTGAGGCTGCCGAGCGACCAGAGCGGCCGGTCCCGGAAACGGGCCGCCGTCAGCCGGATGGCGAGCGGGTGGTACCCGCAGCGGGCCACCACCTCGGTCACCGCCGGGTCCTCCTCGGCGAGCCCGGTCCGGGCGGCCTCGGCGACGAAGAGCCGGGCGGACTCCCGCGCTGCCGGGGTGTCCGGCACGCCGGGGAGCCCGGGGAGTCCGGGGAGTCCGGGGAGTGCCACCGCCTCCGGGCCACGATCGGGTGATGTCCTTGCCCGGCTGTCGGGTCGGGTCCTGGGCGGGCGTCCGGACGCGAGGGTCACGGCGGCCCGGACGAGGCCGGTGCTGCGGGTGCGAAGTCGGCGGATGCTCATGGCGCTTTCTCTGCGGAGTGGTCGTGCCGGATCGGCGGGGGCGGACGGAGGTCAGCGGGGCCGACCGGCGGAGAGAGGGCCTCCGCTCTCCTTCGCGCCAGGGGTAGGCAGCTCGGTCGCCTCGGCGGACCGGAGGCCGGCCAGGATCCGACGGAGGACGGCCTCATGGGCGGTCCATTCCGCGGGAATGTCCTCGGGCAGGACGGGAATTGCGGGCACGGGGATTCCTGTCTTCGGAAGGGTGATCTCTCGGGCGCCAATGATCATGCCTGTGCCCATCCGTCCCGGCCACGGCCGAAGGTGGTCGGAAACGCATCCGGAGTTGTGAATTGCATTGCCATTCGTGCATGGAGAATCCGGCGTCGCCACGGAATACTTCCCCGCTCCCGCTGCACCCTGCCGATGATCGAATTCCGCCCGCCGAGACGCCGCGGCGATCGAGAGTCCGCAGCGATCAAGCAGGAAAACGTCTAGAATCGTCATCTTTCGCCCGAATCAGCCGCATTCGATCAAGGACCGCCCCCCGTGACGCTCTCCATCGCTCCGGACGCCTTCGAGCGCTGGTACACCGCCTTCACGAAGCCGGCCGGCCGGTCCCGGTGGACGCGCGCCGACCTGCTGATCGTGGGGCTGGTGGGCATCGGGTCGGTGAACAACGCCCTCAAACCGACGACTGGCCTGCTGTGCGACGTCGTGCCCAGCCTCGCGGTCGCCCTGGTGGTGACGGCAGGCTTCCTGTGGCGCCGGCAGGCCCCCCTGGCGGTCACGGTGCTGACCCTCGCGGGGCTGGTCCTGGACGGTGCCCGCACGCCGGTCTTCCTCGCGCTGTTCAGCCTCGCCAGGTTCCAGCCGCGGCACCGCGCGGCAGTCATCACAGCCGCCGGCGTGCTGTCCGTCCCGCTGAAGGCGCTGCTCCCCGGCCGCCCCGGGGAGTCGCTGACGAACGACCTCCTCACCGCGGCCTTCTACGCCTTCTTCCCGGTCGTCTGCGGGCTGGGCGCACGGGCCTACGAGCACAGCATCGTCGCCCTGCGCGAGGAGCGCGAGCGCCGGGTGGCCCAGACCAGGGCGGAGGAACGCGTCCGGCTCGCCCGCGAGATGCACGACGTCCTCGGGCACCGCATCGCGATCATCGCCATGCACGCCGGAGCCCTCGAATTCGTCCCCGGCGTCAAGCCGGAGAGTCGGCGGGTGGCGCGTGCCATCGGCGACACCGCCCGGGCCGGCCTGCGGGACCTGCGCCAGGTGCTGGGCGCGCTGCGCGACGGCGACGACTCGGTGATCGCGGGCCACTGCCTCTCCGACCTGGAGAAGCTGGTGGCCGAGGCCCGCTCGTCCGGCCTGCCCGTCACCTTCGCCACGAACGTCTTCGGCCCCGTCCCGCCCGAGATCGCGCTGACGGCGTACCGCACCGTCCAGGAGTCGCTCACCAACGTCGTCAAGCACGCCCCGGAGGCGAGGACCGAGGTGCGGGTCTCCACAGCGGAGGGCAGGCTCGAAACCATGGTGCGCAACGACCCATCGCCGGTCCCCGCCCGGCGGATCGCGGTGGCGGGTGACGGCTTCGGAATGATCGGGCTACGGGAACGCCTCTTGCTGCTCGGCGGGGATTTCCACGCCGGTCCCACCGACGGGGGCGGCTGGCGCGTCGTGACGTCGGTCCCGCTCGACAATCCGGCCGCAAGCCCGTGACTCCGGTGAGTCCCGCGAGTCCCCACTTTCGGCGGGCGCACCATTCACTTTCGTGAACATCCGCCGTGCGACCCTCGGAGATCTTGATCCGGAGCCCCTGACGAAACGGGGACGAACCCAGAGGAGACGGCAGTGATCCGCGTGCTTGTGACGGACGACGAGCCGCTCGTCCGGTTCGGACTGCGCGCGCTGCTGGACGCCACCGACGACATCACCGTCGTCGGCGAGGCCGCCGACGGGGCCACGGCCCTCGCACAGGCCCGGGCCCTGGCGCCCGACCTCGTGCTGACCGACCTCCGGATGCCCGGCATGGACGGGATCACCGCCACCAAGCAGCTGCTGGCCCTGCCGAATCCGCCGATCGTCCTGGTCCTGACCACCTTCGACACGGAGGAGGGCGTCACCGAGGCCCTCCAGGCCGGTGCCGCCGGCTACCTCCTCAAGGACGCCCCGCCCGAGCAACTGGTCGGCGCGATCCGGCTGGTGGCGAGCGGCGGCACGGTCCTGGCCTCGGCCTCGGCGGCCCACCTCGTGAACGCGTCCCGCGACCGCTCCGACCAGGCGGTCCGAGTCCCCCCGGACCAGCGGCGCCGCCTGGAGAAGCTCAGCGAGCAGCAACGCGAACTGCTGCGCCTGGTCGGCGGCGGCCTGTCCAACGCGCAGATCGCCCAGCGGATGTACCTCGCCGAGGGCACCGTCAAGGCGTACGTCTCGCGGCTGCTCACCGCGCTCGCCGTCGAGAACCGGACCCAGGCCGCCATCCTGGCGCACAACGCGGGGCTCCTCGACGGCGAGTAGAGCGGTGGAACAGAGCGGGAAGCAGAGCGCCTCAGGGCGCCGCGACGGCGGCCCCGGATCGCCGGGAACCGGTCCAGCAGCCCCGCAGCAGCAGCACGTACAGCACCACGGCGACCGCCAACGGGCCCCAGTCCCGGTCCTCGGCCCAGGTCCAGGCCTTGCCGGCCCACGGGACCGCGACCGTGACGATGCCCGTGAACTCCCCGGCCCTGACGAGCAAGGGGTCCGGATCGGGGTTGGCATCGCCCTTGGTCCGGTAGGCGGCACCACTCTCCAGACGCTCGACGGCACGGTGGGTCGTCGGGCGACCGTCGTGTAGGGGGTCCTTGAACGAGATCACCGCTCCACCGCCGATCTCGCCGAGGTCCGCCGACCGCGTGACGACCACATCGCCCCTGCTCAACGCGGGCCTCATGGAGTCGGAGATGACCACGGACGGACTCCAGCCCCAGACCAGCGCCGCCAGGGGCATCAGCACCAGGCTCGTGACCAGCGTGACGACCGCACGGCAGAACGCGACGCTTACGACGGCCCACCAGCTCTCGGTCTCCTCATTGGCCTGCTCCTGCTCTACGTCGTGCTCCTGGGCCTCCGGCTCCTGAGCACTCGCTCGCCCCTCCTCCGGCTTCGAATCGCCGTTCACCCCGTACGCCTTCCTGCTTTTCTGTCGGTGTTACCTCACCTCACGGCGGCACCTCGCTTCCTAGCCGGGCGCCGCCGCGAGGGTGGAGGGGTACTACACGGCGTCGATCTCAGCGCCGAGGTCGAACTTCAGACCGGAGTTCTCGGCCTCTGCCGGGGCGTTGTCGGCGAGCTTCCACTCAAGCGTGACGTCAGCCTTGTTCTCGGGGGCGTGGACGTTGTTCCGGTCGAGCTTCTCCCGCCGCAGCTCCATGCGGCCCATCTTGTTCTTGTCCGTGTTCGTCATCTCGTACCACGCGGCGAGGGTCTTCTGCTCCTCCGTCGTGTGGTTCCCCTGCTTGATGGTGATCTTGAGGTACAGGTTCTTGGCCAGCTCGGTCTGCGAGGGAATGATGATCGGCTCGCCGCTCTTCGTGACGGTGATGTCCTTGAGTACCACCTGGCCCCAGCTCTCCTTGCCCTCCGACTTCTTGGGCTCGTAGGTGTAGGTCACCTTGGCGCTACCCGGCTTGCCGGGCATCAGGTTGGACACCTTGACGACGGCGTCGGTGCCCTGGTCGCTGCCGACCTTGGACTTCGTCCAAGAACCCGACTCGATCGTGTTGTCCTTGTTCCACGCGCCAGCCTTCACCGTCGCGTGGGTGGCGCCGAGCACCATCGCCCCCGCGGCCAGGACACCGACCGGCACGGCCGCCAGCTTCGTCCAGCGCTTAGCGGTCTCGGTGCGCCGGTTGTTCATCGTCATTGAATTGATCTCCGCTTTTCGGATTTTCCGCGGCCGGCCGGGTCGGCCAAGCACCCATCGATCAAACCTGGGGCGGGCGAATCCAAAGTGGACCGGACGGGCAGCGAAAGTGGCCTTCCCCGGTGCTACCGTCCTTTTGCGCCCATTCGACCAGGAAGCGCCATGATTAACACCACCCGCACACCGGAGTGGAATTCCTCGCACGCGGTGCGGGACGGACTCCAGGCTCCGCGACCCGAAGGGCTCCCCTCAACTCCGATGGAACTGATCGTCGATGATCAGGCGCCGATCCACGTGTCGGGCCGCGAGCACGCGTTGACGGGCGCGGCGGCCGCCGCGCAGGAGGCCGTCCGGCTGGCGGTCGACTGCGAGGAGCTGGGCTGGGACGGCTACTGGGCCGCCGTCGACCCCGGCACGGTCCGTCACTCGCACATGCTCACCGCCATGGCCTCCGCCGCCGCCACCATCACCGGATCCATACGGGTCGGAACCGGATTGGTCCTGCCCGAGGACGGCGGCCCGGTCCGCGGCGCCGCCGGCTTCATGTCGCTCGCCCACCTGCACCCGCGGCGGACCGATCTGATCGTCGCCACCGATCCGGACGCCGCTCACGGCACGCCTTTCCCGGGCCCCCGGCTCACCGCGTTGCTCGCCGCCCTCCGCTATGAGGACGTACACGGCTCCCCCACCGCTCCACCGCGGATCTGGCTGACCGGACAGCGTGCCGAGGACGCCGCCGTCGCGGCGGCGTACGGGCTTCCGTTCTGCCTCGAACTCCCCGCCGATCACCTGCCGCGCCCGGACTTCCTGGACCACTACCGGAAGTTCTGCCGCACGGAGGCCGGCCCCGGGGCACCGCGCGTCGCGCTGGCGCTGCGGATCGCGTGCGCCGACAACCCCGACGAGGCCGCCGCGCTGCAGGCCCTGCTCGCCTGGGCGGAGCCGCCTACGGCCACCGCTCGGCCTCGGACGCTGGTCGGCACGCCCGACCGGATCAGGCCACACCTGGCCTACCTGCTCGACCTGTACCGGCCCGACACCCTCGCCGTCTCCACCCCGTGCCCGGACCACGCGCTGCGCATCCGCTCGTACACCCTCGTCCAGGACCTCGTCACCGGCCTGCGCCCTGCCCCCTGAAACGCAAACAGCTGAAATCTGAGCAGCTGAAACGCGAACAGCACCCCTGCCCGGGGTGCTGTTCGCGGCGGTCACGGCCGTTCCTCGTTGACGTAGGTGCCCGGCGAACCGGGCCTGACCACCAGCAGGTGCTGTTCGATCAGCGCCTCGACGGCCTGGTTGACTACGTCGAAACTCACCCCGTACGCCTCCGCGAGCGCCCGCCGCCCGGGGATCCGCCCTCGCAGGCTGCGCGCCTCGATGCGCTCACGCAGATCCGCAGCCACGCCCAGCCACGCCACCGATCCGGGGGGCTGCGGCAGGAGCCAGGGCGGTCGCCGCAGCAGGGTGACCGCAGCCCGCCGGACGAACTCCGCCGTGGGGACGGGGATTCGGTACAGGCGAGCGATCCGCCCGACCGCCGGGACCCGCTCGGGCGACCTGGGCCGGGGCAGCCGATCGACCAGGTCGGCGGCGAGGTCCCGGTACTCGGGCCGCCTCTTCGTCCGCTCCGACCGGCCGACGTCATCGCACATCTCTTCCTCGATCCCTGTCGATGGTTCAGGCGGGTCGGTCCCACCGTGCATCGATCCTGGGTCCTCGCCGATCCCCCCGGTAGACCGGAAAGTCACCGGGGGGATGCACCAAAGTGAATCGAGGAAACCGCCGACCGGTACCCGCTCAGGGGCCCTCGATGCGCTCCACGATGAGTCTCGGTCCTACGTGTCGAGGACAGTGCCCGGGCCACCGTCCACACATGGCTGACCCGGCATCACGCATTCACCTCATCGGAACAGCAGTCGCCAGGTGTGCTCCCCCGGGTATCCGTCCGCGTCGGCGCCGTGCCAGCCCTGGTCGGTCTGGAAGGCCTGCACCGCGCGGCGGTCCGACTCGCTCCAGGCAGGCCCCGGGCCCTGTCGGTAGTACCGGCCGTAGCCCTTGGCCACCAGTTGCCTGCCGAGGAGCGCCACGTGGTCGTTCCGCTGGCCCGGCCTGAAGTGCCCGGCCCCGGGAAATGCCGGGGGCCGGTTCGCGGGGTGGTCGGCGGGGCGGTCCGCGCCGGGTCCGATGTCCTTGCCCCGGCCCTCGACGAGCAGTCGCCAGGTCTGCGCCCCGGGGATTCCGTCGGCGGCCGCCCCCGACCAGCCCTGCGCCTGCTGGAACGCCCGGGTGGCATCACTGTCGGGACGGCCCCAGCGCGGGCCGGGCCCGTGCTGGTAGAAGCGCCCGGCGCCGCGGCCGATCAGCATGGTGCCGAGCCTGGTGACGTCCGCGTTGTCGGCCCCGGGGCCGAACCGTGCCGCGCCCGGGAAGGCGCGATCGGAACCGTCTCCTGGTATGTCCTCCTCCTGGACACCGTTGTAGCGGTACGGGATGTAGGACGACCCGTGCGAGGTGTACGCATAGGGAATGGTCCGCTTGATCGCACCACGCCCGCCGGCCTGCTCCAGCACCACGTACCGCGTGTGCTCCCCGTCGGCCCAGCCGCCGAACAGCACCACGTGCGAACCCCGTTGGGGGTTCGCGGTGTTGTGGAAGAGCAGCATGTCCCCCGGGCGCAGCTCCGTCCTGGTGATGCGGGTCGCGTACTGGTGCAGGTCCCCGGTCCAGTGGCTGCCGGGCAGGGACCACGCCATCGAGACGAAGCCGGAGCAGTCGGTGCGGTAGCCCTGGCGGTAGCGGTTCATGCTGTACGGGACCCTGGCATCGATCCAGCCCTGGGCCCGGGCCAGGATCTGGGCACGGGTCAGCCGGGGTGCGGCGGTCGCCGCGGAGCCGGTGGAGGGACTGGGCATGCCCTGCGGGGACGGCGAGCCGTCGTCGTCGCCCGTCGGTTTACCGACGGGCGCGGCCGGTGCGGCGCCCTCCGCCGCGACGGCCTCGGTGGTCCCGGCGGTCCCGGCACCGGCGAATGCCGCCGCGGTCATGGCACCCGCCGCGACCAGCCTGGTCGCCCGTACGCGGGTCGAACGGGCCACGGCCGCCCGGTCCTGCGCGGCGGCCTCGGCGCAACCGGGGCACGGGCAGTCGGCGGGTGCGGGGATCTCGCTGAATTCCGGCAACGACATCGTGGGTGTCCCTGTCTCAAGAGCAACGACGTCCTCGGCAGCAGAGCCGGGACCGAGGACGGAAGGTGAATCGGCGGTCGGTGCAAGGAGCGGTCCGAGCTCAGCCTCCGGGCGCATCCCCCGCCGGACCGGCCGGTGACGGCCGGGGCCTCGCGATCGGGCGGTCTTCCGTGCATCGACGCCGGGAACGCGCGGGCTCGGCGAACACGCGGGCCCGGCAAACACCCAGGCCCGGCAAACATGCGGGCCCGGCGCCGAACGTCCGGAGCCGCTGGGTGAAAGCTAGACCACGTACCGGCCGCCACCGGTAGTCTCCTGAAGTCTGCTTCAGGGTTACCGGAGGGTTGCGACGACGGGCGTCATGCTGGCGTCATGCGTCTGCTGCTCGTGGAAGACAACGCCAGATTCGCCGACCTGCTCCGCCAGGGCCTGGCCGCCGAGGGCATCGACGCGGATTGGGCCCCCGACGGGCACGCGGGCCTGCGACGGGCCCTGGAGGGCGACTACGACGTGATCGTCCTCGACGTGATGCTGCCGGGGATGCACGGGTACGAGGTGGTCGCGCGCCTGCGGACGGTCGGCGACCGGACGCCGGTCCTGATGCTCACCGCCAAGGACGGGGAGTACGACATCGCCGAGGGGCTGGAGACCGGCGCCGACGACTACCTGGTCAAGCCCTTCTCGTTCGTCGTGCTCCTCGCCCGCCTGAAGGCGTTGGTGCGGCGCAGCGCGCAGCGGACCCCGACCGAGTGGCTGGTGGGCGACCTGCGGGTGGACCCGGTGTCGACCCGGGTCTGGCGCGGGGGGACGGAGGTCGAGCTCACCGGCAAGGAGTTCGCCGTCCTGGCCTGCCTGGCCGAACGGGCCGAGCAGGTCGTCACGAAGCCGGAGATCATCAAGCGGGTCTGGGAGGGACGGTCGCCCCGGCCGCTCAACGTCGTCGAGGTCTACATCAGCGCCCTGCGCCGGAAGCTCGACACTCCCTTCGGGCTGGTGAGCATCCTCACCGTGCGGGGCGCCGGCTACCGGCTCACGGCACGGCACTGCGGCACCTCCCGCCCGTGAGCCCCGTGAGCCCCGTGAACCAGCGAATGGCGAACTGACGCCGTACTCAGGATTCGTGGCCGGACCTGCGCACTCAGGCATCCTGGTGGGATGCGTCTGCTGCCCGTTCCGTCAGCCCCTCCCGCCACGACCGTCTCCTGTGAACAGCCCCGGGACGACGCCGCCCGACCGATCGGCCGCCGGTGAACGAGCAGTCAGCGCGGTTGAGGCGGTCGGCTCCGCGAACGCTGCGCGCCCGGGCCACCGCCGCCGTCACCGCGGCGTTCACCCTCGCGCTGGTCGCGGCCTCGGCCGCGTTCCTCGCTGCCCTGCGGGCCGACCTGTGGGAAGCCGCGAGGGACGAAGCACGGCGGAACGCGGTCTCGGCCATGGAAGTGCTGGAGGCGCAGAGCAGCTCCTCCGGCGGCAGCTACACGGTCCGGGGCGGCGCCGTCGGCGCCGTCAGCCTCGGCGACCCCGGTACGACGGCCGCGCAGTGGGATCCCGGACCGGTCGCGCAGCACCCTTCCGCGGCAGTGTCACCGACCTCTGCCTCCCCGTCCGCCGGCGCCCCCTCGGACGCGACGGCCATCGTGAACTCGGGCGACGGCCGCTTCCAGGTCGCCGCGGTCGTCGACTTCGACGCCGCGCGCGCGACGCTGCTCAGCATGTCGTCGTGGATGATCCCCATCCTCCTCGTCCTCGTGCTGTTCTGCGCCTGGCTGACCTGGACCGCGGTCGGCCGTGTGCTGGCGCCCGTCGAGGCGCTGCGCCGCGAGGTCGCCGACATCACGGCCGGTGACCTGCACCGGCGCCTGCCCGTACCCGGCGGGCGCGATGAGATCGCCCGCCTGGCCACGGCCATGAACGCCACGCTGGACCGGCTCGACCACGCGGTGGCCAGGCTGCGCACGTTCACCGGGGACGTCTCCCACGAACTGCGCAGCCCCCTCGCCACCCTGCGTACGCGTCTGGAGCTGTCGCTGGCCCACCCGGACCGGACCGACTGGCCGCGGACCGTCGCGGACGCCCTGGAGGACACCGACGAACTGGCGGGGCTCGTCGACGACCTGCTGCTGCTCGCCCGGCTCGACGCGCACCGCCCGGGCCGCGAGAGAGAGGTGGACCTCGCCGAGCTGGCCCGTGCCCACGGAGCGGTCCCGTCGAATTCGGCCGCCCCCGTCGTGCTCGTCGACGCGCCCGGCCCGGCAACGGTCCGGGGCACTCCCGCGCACCTGGGCCGCGTCCTCACCAATCTCGTCGACAACGCCCGCCGCCACGCGCGCGCCGCAGTCCACGTCCGGGTCGCGACGGAGGACGGCAGCATCACGCTGGAAGTCGCCGACGACGGTCCGGGGATCCCGCCCGCCGACCGGGAACGGGTCTTCGAACGATTCACGCAGCTCGACGCGGCCAGGACCAGGGGCTGCGGAGGAGCCGGCCTCGGCCTGGCGATCGCCCGGTCCATCGCCACCACCCACCACGGCACCCTCACAGCCGAGGCTCCCGCCGGGACGGCGCCCGGCGCCCGGCTCGTCCTGCGTCTGCCCGCCACCGAGCGCAGACCACGACCCAGGACGGACGAGAGCTGAGACCACGAAGGACCGCCAGACGTCAATGACGCCTGGCGGTCCCGGAATTGCTGCGGTGCCCGGTGTCATTCAGGCCGGCACCGGATCCGCGTGGAAGAGCATGTCCCTACTTGCGCTGCTTCTCCGGCCGGACCTTCTCCCTAGCGCCGACGGGCTCCTGCGGGTGCCCACCACGCTGGGAAGAGTCACGCAGCGGTCCAACCACCGCGGAGATCGTCTCCGGGGTTGTCAGCCCACCTGAAGCTTCCACTGCTGATCGGGGATGTCGAGGCAGTCCCACTGGAGGGCGTCGGCCCCCTCCTTCTTGCTGCCCTCCCGGATGCCCAGGCAGTAGCCCGAGTTGCTGTTGACGAGCTGCCAGTTGGAGCCGTGGACGAAGTTGAGCTTCCAGTGCCGGTCGTTACTGCCGTCACACTTCGCCTGGACCGCCGGGGCGCCCTTGTTCTTGCTGCCTTCCTGTATGCCGAGGCACAGGCCGTGACCGTTCTCGATCGTGTACCCCTGCCCCGCCTCCTTGAACGTCCAGCTCTGCTCAGGCTTCTTGCTGCAGTCCCACTGCTGGACGAGGCGGCCGGGTTCGGACCCGCCACCCTTGGCGCCGATGCACATGTGGGACCCGACGTTCATGATCGTCGAACCACTTCCCGACGAGGCTTCGACCGCCGATGCGGGCGAAGACCCGGCCCGCCAGAATGCGCTGACCACGTCGCCCCATTTTACCCGGGCAACGATTACCGGTGAACGCAAAAAATATACCACAGA